>JAUNBV010000148.1 GCA_030526885.1 Syntrophomonadaceae bacterium | reverse complement strand
GGTCCATTTTATTTATCATCGCCAGCTTCGGAATCTGGGGGTTTTCTTCCCATATCACCTGGCTCTGCACTTCCACCCCGCCGGCATTGGCGGAGAAGAATACGATCATGCTGTCCACCACCCGCAAAGCGCCGCACACTTCAAAATAAAAATCGGCATAGCCCGGGGTGTCGATGACGTTAATTTTATGATCCCGGTATTCGCAGGGGATCAGGGTAGAGCCGATGGTGAATTTTTTGCGTATCTCCTCCGGCAGATAGTCGGAAACGCTGTTGCCATCATCCACCTTGCCCAGACGCTTGATAGCTCCCGTATGATAAAGCATGGCTTCCGCCATGGATGTCTTTCCGGTACCGCCATGTCCTACTAGTGCAATGTTGCGGATTTTGTCACTTGGGTATACCTTCATCCCTTTACCTCCTCAATAATTATGGTCACTTTTTAAATGTTACTATATTTCGCCGCTTTCGCAAAGCTTTTTTTAGAACTTGAGCACATGTTTTTCGCGATAAACTTCCAGGGTGCGATAATTGGTCAAATCCAGGCTCAAAGGGGTGATGCTGATATAACCGGCGTCCACCGCCAACACATCGGAGTCCTCATCCTGCATCTCATCCTCTATGGCTCCACCCATCCAATAATAGCTGTTGCCGCGGGGATCGTGGCGTTCCTCAAACAGATTGCCGTAAGAGCGGCGGCCCAGTTTAGTGAAGCGCACTCCCCTGATGCGCTCCGCGGGCAGCGGCGGGAAATTTACATTCAGCAGTTCGCCGGGCACGATGTCCAGCGCGCGGTGTTCTTCAATCAACTGGCGGGCAAAGCGGATGCACACGGTGAGATCGGCCCTCGGGTCGTGATCGCCCAGCGAAAAGGCTATGGAGGGGCAGCCCATAATCACGCCCTCGGCCGCGGCGGAAACGGTGCCGGAATACAGCACGTCGCTGCCCAGATTGTAGCCGTGGTTGATGCCCGACACCACCAAATCAATTTTGGGCGGGGCCAGCTTGGCCAGCGCGATTTTCACGCAATCGGCAGGGGTGCCGCCGATCACCCAGGCGTCCTCGGCGCCTTCTATGGTATGCCGCCGCACCCGGATGGGGTCGCGCACCGTGATGCAGTGCCCGGTGCCGCTCTGTTCATGCGCGGGGGCCGCAACATAAATCGTCCCCAAACCCTTGAGCGCGGTAACCAGCGCAGACAGTCCGGGGGCGTTGATGCCATCGTCATTGGCTATAAGGAGTTTCATTCAAATCCAACCTCGCGTTCCAAAGTACTCCATTCCGAAACCGGCCAGTAGATCAAAAAAGCCCGGCCTTTTATATTATCCTGTTCCAGCCACGCGTTCCATACGTGTCCGTCAAAGCTATGATTGCGGTTATCGCCCAGCACCAACAGCTTATCTTCCGGCACCGTGACCGGCCCGAACTCATAAGCGGGCGGCTCGTCCAGATAGGGTTCCGCCAATGCCCGATCATCGATATAGACTTTGCCGCCGGTAACCTGTACGGTTTCGCCGGGCAGCCCGATGACGCGCTTGATATAATCATCTTCGGTATTTAGCTCCTCCGGCGGCTTAAAAACGATGATATCGCCCCGTTGCGGCTCGGAAAACCAATAGGCGAATTTGCACACCATCACGCGCGTATCGACCTGCAGGGTGGGCAACATGGAGGAACTGGGGATGATGCGCCCTTCAATAACAAAGGCGCGCAAAATCATGGCCAGGATAAAGGCAATGACTACGATACTGACGGTTTCCTTGATAAATTCCCATGTTTTCGATTTCATTACTTGATTTATAGCGCGGCGGCATCACAAGAGTAGCCGCTTCCTTTCACTTTTTGCTGGTTTATGCCAGGGGGCGCACCTTGGCGCGGGCATCGGTGATGCTCTCCAGCTCACGCTGGTAAGCCACCAGGACTCGTTCGGCAAAAGCCGGTATATCGTGGAGCCCCAGTTCCTCCAGGCCCACCGCCTTCACCGGCGTGTCTTCCGTGCGGATGTTCAGCCCCAAATGAATGATGCCCGATACCACGGTGAGACTGGCGGTGCTTACGGTAAGCTTGGCCTGTTTTACATAAAGGCGGTCGCCGATGCGCTGAGGATAAATCTCAAAACGCCCCAGCTCCTCCATGACAAGATGCAAAAACAGCCGCTGGCGGTAAATGGTCTTTTCCAGGTCGGGATCAAAGTGCTCAATGATGAAATGCAGCATATAAGGCGAATAGATGCCCTCCTTATCGCGCGCGTCGCCCAAATCCACCAGCTCCTCGGCGCTGAGCATAGCCATGCCGCAAAACGCCACCGCCGCATCGCCCAACAGGTCAAATTTATCATAGACCCAATGGGAGCGTAGCTGGTTGCCGTCATAGTCTATATCTTGCTTAACGACAGCAAATTTCAGCATAAATAAACCTGCCTTTCCGTTTTTTAGCTGTTTATATTATACACTATATGGCCCGTCTTTACAGAGCAAACTAATAAACATTTTTGGGTTCGATGTTTAATTATACTAAAACCCGCCCCGCAAGTATACCGCCAACGCAAAAGGCCTTATCGCTCCGCCGCGATAAGGCGCCCGCTCATCACTCCCCGGAAAGCGTGCCGCCACAGGGAGCTTTGCATATGGGTGTAAACTCCGGTCAAAATCGGGGTGCATAGCAACGCCATGCTCAGCTTCCCGGGAAAATGATGCCCATGCTATCCATGACGAATGCAGTCAAGCCCGTTATATCTTCCAACCCAAAATGCGGAACAGAGGCGTCCGTATCATGGTCATCGGTCACCACGGCTATATAGCGGTCGATTTCCGCAGGCAGCCCCTGGCCGGTGGCTGTGCGGTAAATGCCGATCTGGGGAAGTGAGCCGTGCTTATATCCTTCCACCAAAATCAGGTCCACATCGTGCACCATGGAAATGTTTTGCTCAAGGGTGCGCTCACGCTGCTCGATAATGGCCGTCTTTGAGGCGGAACTGATAATAGTCATATCGGCTCCGGCCTGGGCAAATCTCCATGAATCCTTGCCCTCGTGGTCGATCTCGAAATCGTGCGCGTCATGCTTGATAACGGCGACGCGCAATCCGATTCGTTTCAGCTCCACCACCAGTTTTTCGATCAAGGTGGTCTTGCCGGTGCCGGAATAGGCGGCAAAGGCCACGACAGGTATGGCGGACACAGCTTAACCCCCCATTTGTTGCTGTACGAACTCAACCACTGCGGAATACAGCTCATCCCGGTTTTCCTCATCGATGAAGAAGCAGCGGCAATTATGATGTGCGCGCACCGCCATCAGGAAAGGAGTGTCCTTATCCTTGACCGCCGCGATGACCGGGATGGGCCCATCCAGCAACGACATCACCGCGGCGCAAAACGTTTCCGCGCCCGACTCCATGAATCCCAGCTCGTCCAACACTATGATGCTGCCGGCGTCCACGGGCACCGACAACTTAGGGGCGAACCGGTCAAAGGCGGCTTTATCGGGTTGCGAATGATGGTCCCGGCAGTGGCCCACCAGGTTTTCTTGGGTCTGTAAATGCGGTTGGCCAGCTTCATAGATGTAAACCGGGCTGCCGTGAACTTCATCTGCCAAATCTTCTTCCTTGCAGGTCTCAAAGCCAAATACCGGCCGGTCGATTTCTTGCAGCACGCGGCGTATCATCGTGCTTTTGCCCACGCCGCGCGCGCCCACTATCAGGGTATGCATATTTTAATACCTCAAAAACGCTTTCTCGGTCAACGCCTCATACCGGTCATCCGTCAGCTCGCATCCATAGAACAGCTCGTAGTATTCTAGTATATCCTCTTTTAAATCATAATCGCAATACTCGGGATACAGCACCGCGGTAAGCCAAATCAGGCCCAGATAGCGCTGGACC
>JAUNBV010000147.1 GCA_030526885.1 Syntrophomonadaceae bacterium | reverse complement strand
AAAAAGCGTGGGCGTCACCGAAGGCAGCGAACTTACCCTGGATGCCTTGATCGCCACCGTCAGCAATGACGACATCCTGGAACTGCAGGTGCCGCTCAACCTTGCTATTGCCGACATGCTGAGCCGCGGCCAGACCACCACCATGTATGTCAAGGATTATCACGTCACGCTCGACGCCACCGTCTCCGTAATCGACGGCCGCACCACTGCCCGCGACGAAGGGGGCGTGGTAAAAATGGTGACCCTGCTGGTCAAAAATCCCGGCGCTCTGAAAGTCGGTGATGAAGCCCGCCTGCAATTCGAGCACGACGGCACCCACTACACCTCCATCGGATACAGCAAATTCAAGGAACAGGAGCCGCTGCTGATCGAAGCCAAGAGTATCGGCCCCATCGAGGAAATCCATATCAAGGAAGGCGATGTCATCGTACCCGGCAGCCCCATCCTCACCTTGGACAAAGCCGACCAGGCCATCGCCCTGCAAACCGCGCAGATCGAGTTGGAGCAAGGCATCATCGACATGGCCCTGAAAGAAAAGAACTACGCCAAATACTTTGGCACCGCCGGCATTGACGGCATCGTCAGCGAGATTAACATTGAAGAAGGCAAAGCCCCGCCCGTAGGCAAAGCCGCCGTCATCATCTCCGGCCACGGCCCCCTGAAAATGCGGCTGGAAGTGGACGAAGCCGATATCGGGATGGTGCAGCTGGGCCAAAGCGCGGACGTGTACGCCGGCAGCTTCGGCAATCAGAGCTTTCCGGGCACCGTCAGCCGCGTCGCCGCCCGCGGCAAAGTGGACAACAATGACGTTTATTTTGAAGTAGATATCACCATCAACGACCCCGGCGCCCTGAAACCCGGCATGACCGGCGACGCCGACATCTACACCGATAAAAAATCCGACGTGCTGCGCCTGCCGGTGAACGCCGTCAGCATTATTGACGACGGGCTGGGCATGGTACAGGTAGTTATCCCCGCCGCGCCGGAAGGCGACGAGAGCGCGGATCCCGCCTTGAGCGAAGACATGTACGGCGCCGAAACCGGCCTCAGCAAGCGCGAGGCCAAAAAACTGGCTAAAGAGATGGAAAAACAGGGCATAGACCCTAATTTCTCCCCCACCGTTACGGAAAGCCGCGAAATCGTCATCGGCATAGAAGGCGACGACTACATCGAAATCATCTCCGGCCTGGAAGAAGGAGACGAAGTCATAGTGAGCGGCGGCATGGGTTACGGCGATATGGGCTATGGCGGCGTCATGATCTATGGCGCCAAGGGCTAATGTTATAATCGCGACAAACCTCTACTCCCACTCTCCTCTCTAACCCCTATCCCCTAAGAGCTGTTCTGGCAACAGCTCTTTTTTTGCGTCCGCACTGCTCAATCATCTCCCCCTGAAAAACGCCCCTGAAATCTCTATATACCGGCGTCCAAAATTCTAACCGGAGAAGCACCGCTGCATAGCCATCCCGACAGTCGTTTATCAGCCGCATTGGCGTTATCCTTTGAGCGTTACAGTTCTGCACTGTTCTTGCCACCGTGCGACATCTGGTTAAAAAGGTGTGTTACCGAACCCTGTCGAATTAATGTCTACCCACTCTGGTGAAGGCCATTATTTTATTGGGAGGGATCGCATGAAACGAGTAGACCCGATTCGTAATCGTGAGCAGATCGAAGCTATGAAGGATTATTTGCGTCAGAAGCAACAATATGCGCAACGGGATTATCTGATTTTTATGATGGGGCTGGGGTCGGCGCTGCGCATAAACGATATTTTGCATCTGACGATAAATCAGGTATGGGATGGCCGCAATGTGCATCGGACAGTGTACACCCGGGAGCGCAAGACGGGCAAGGTGAAGCAGTTTGCCGTCAGCCGCAACCTGGAAGCGGCAATCAGGGACTATGTGCTCACCCTTGATGAGCAAACGCCGCATGACAACTATCTTTTCCCCAGCCGCATGGGCTCGAACCGCCCTCTGAGCCGCCAGCAGGCGTATAATATCCTGCGCAACGCCGCGGACCATGCGGGGGTGGAGGGGCGGATATCGCCCCATTCCATGCGCAAGACGTGGGGTTATCACGCCTACAAGATGAAGGTGCCGCTGCCGCTGATCATGGAGGCCTTGAACCATTCCTCCATAGAGGAGACGATGATCTACTTGGGCATCACCCAGGACGAATTGAATGACGTATATATGGCATTGAATCTGTAAACCAAACGGGCCTGTAGGGGATGTCCCCCGCAGGCCCGAAGTTATGCCGCTGCCGTATGGACGAAGCCGTGGGGTTTTAAAAGCGGTGGGGCGTAGTTCGCCCCGGGCCATGTTATTACGGTTACGTATATTACGCGGCGACGGTTTGCAAAAAAATGACAGGCTCTATCCCCCGCTAGGCAGGGGATACACGGAAATGCTTCACGTGAAGCATTTATGCTCAGGGCGAGTTATCCACAGGTGGACGTTCAGCAAATGTCCAGACGTCTGGACATTTAGTTTGAAAAACGGACAGCGCGCGCGGCAGTTAGCGGCTAGCAAATAGCTGACAGCTCTCATCCCAACCACTAATCGCTATCCCCCGAAGTTAACTGCTAATCGCTATTTGCTAACCGCTGCGGGCGAAGCCCGCTAAACAGTGCTGTCGCATTTGACTTAGAATATAAGTTCGTGTAAAAAACCGGGCCCGGGGTATTTTCCCCGGGCCCGGCGGTCGGTTATGGCGTTGTGTCAGCTAAGCGGCGCTTAGCGGTTCGGTAATTAGTCAATTTCTACTTTGGCAATCACTACCGCAATGTCTTTAGCACCTGCGGCGGTTGTTACTTTGGGATCGCATTCTTCGGCATCCCATTCGCTCCATGCGAATACGATATCGCCCACGGCTACGCCGGTGATAACTTCGAGCTCATCGTCATCCCGCACATCCAGATAAACCGTATCATCATTTACCTTCATGGAAGCAGAGCCGCCAGCAAGTCCGGTCAGGGTCAGGATCTTGTTGTTGATCTTGGACACTTTGTAAAGCTCATAACCTACTCCAGCACTTGATCCTGTTGCATTCTGGATAGCTTTGTAAGGCAGGATATTAATCGCGCCGTCAGCATCTCCGCCGGAGGTGGTGTACTGGATGATGTCACCCTTCTTAGCGGAACCGATAGCGGATGCACCACTCTCATAGATGATGGCTTCCTGGCCGACAAAGGTAACCCAGTTGTCTTTCTTAACCGAGCGGCTGGCGTAGATGCCATACTGATAATCGCTGGTAGCCAGGCAATCCATTACGATATACTGCAGTTCACCGCTCTTGGTTTTAGCCCAGTCGACATTGCTAAAGGAGTTTGCTGTTACTTCGTTCTTGAATTCGGTCCAGCCTTGGACCTTTTCACCGCCAGTACCCGCCGTGTTGAGGTTGAACACCACCACATCCGCAGCAGTGTACCATGATCCGCCAAACTTGACTTCTTTGTCGTCGGTATCAAGGTCATCATAGGCCCCAAGATTGTTAGTTACCAGTTCAATACGGTCGACCTTATTATCAGAGGTCAGGGTAACATTGTAGAGTCTAGCAGCAGTAGCGCCAGTATCAAGCAACAGCGCCTCTAAGTTATTACCACTCTGTTTATCCCAATCCGGCAGCAAGGCGTCTAAATCGCCGTCTGCATTAACCCCGGCAATATTTCTAAATCCCTTGATATAGGTGTCGTCATCTACCGCATAGCTGTATTCTTCATCATCGGCTTTGAGGAGCTTGATAAGTTTTACCAGATCGCCGGAACCGCTGGCAGTGGTGGTCCCGCTGACGCTGGTGATGAGGCCGTAGTTCTTCGCGCCTACGGAAGCTTCATCAAACACCAGGCCGACCAGTTTGCCGGTGGCGCCCATGATCGCGGTCACGTCCTGATCCCACAGATCATAGTT
>JAUNBV010000008.1 GCA_030526885.1 Syntrophomonadaceae bacterium | reverse complement strand
GAAACGGCATTGGAGGAGTGGAAACCAAGCTGGCAGGCCCTGTATGATGAGGGAGTACCGTATAATTTGCCTTATCCCGATAAGCCGGCCAAGTATTGGTTCAATTACTGGGCGGAACAGCATCCCGACAAACCCTATATACTGATGGGCGATCTGGAGTTTTCCTACGCCACCACCAATATGCTGGCCCGCCGTCTGGCTAACGCACTGCTTAATCTGGGCGTGAAAAAAGGAGACCGGGTAGCTATCATGGCCCCTAACGTGCCGCAGTATGTGTTTTCCCTGCAGGCACTCAATAAGATAGGCGCTATTGAAGTGCCTACCAATCCGCTTTACACCGTGAACGAGCTGACGGCGCAGTTTAATGACAGCGGTACGGAGACGGTCATTGTGATGGCGATGTTTGCCGATAAAGCCATCGAAATCCTCAAAAACCCCGCCACCCCCGTAAAACGGGTCATCGCTTTCCAGATTGCCAGCGGTCCGGTGGAACTGGAACAAGTGGACGGGCTGTACGATTTTAATGAGATTGCCATGGCCGCCGCCGATACCGAGCCCGACATCGAGGTGCAGGTCAGCGATATCGCCAGGCTGCAATACACCGGCGGCACCACCGGTATCCCCAAGGGCTGTATGCTCACCAACGGCAACCTGCTGGCGCAGGCCGCCATGACCGCCACCTGGGCCACCGGCGGTTTCAAACTGGTAGCGAGGCATGATGTGCGCACCCTGTGCGCGATTCCTTTGAACCATATATTCGGGTTCAATGCCAACGTTAATGTAAACTACTATTGCGGCGGCAGCGTGGTATTGGTGCCGGTACCCACCCCCGATGCCCTGTTGGACGCCATCACCCGTCATTCGCCTAATATATTTGCTACCGTACCGGCCATGATCATCGGCCTTAACCACCATCCCAAGATCGCGGAATCCGATATTTCCTCGCTCAAGGGCATATTCTCCGGTTCCTCGCCGCTGGCGGTGGAAGTCATCAATGAGTTTGAACGCCTGACCGGCGGCCGCATCATCGAGGGCTACGGCATGTCGGAAACCGTAAACATCCTTACCGTAAACCCCGTTTTCACCAAGCGCAAGATCGGCAGTGTGGGGTTGGCCTTCCCCGATACCGACCTGATGGTAGTGGATATCGAAAACGGCACCGAGGTGGTACCGCGCGGCGAGCTGGGCGAGCTCATTGCGCGCGGACCGCAGATTATGAGCGGCTACTGGGAAAATAAAGAGGTGACTGACATAGCCATCCGTGGCGGCTGGCTCTACACCGGCGATGTGGTACGCATGGATGAGGAAGGCTTTATTTTCATCGTTGACCGCAAAAAGGATATGATTCTGTGCAGCGGGTTCAACGTATACCCGCGCGACATCGACGAGGTAGTGTACGAGATGCCTCAAATCATGGAAGCCTGCGCCATCGGCGTGCCCCATGAAAAACGCGGCGAGACGGTGAAGGTGTTCGCAGTGCTGAAAGAAGGCGCCCAGCTCACCAAGGAAGAGCTGATCGAATACTGCCGCACCAAGCTGGCTCCTTATAAAGTTCCCACCGAAGTGGAATTCATCGCCGAACTGCCCCGCACCTCGGTGGGCAAACCGGACCGCAAGGCCATGCGCGAAATAGAGATGAGCAAGCGATAGGCAAGCAAGGCTAAGAATTGGAGCATATATGACCGCAACACCCCCGCATATGCGGGGGTGTTGTCGTTCAGCCAATGACGCGATATGGTTTTTATTACCGCTTATCCGCGGTTCAATCGTGATGCTTGACAGCCATGTGCCTTCGTGTTATCATCTATTTGGTTAACAGCCAAAGACTGTTCGCAGTCTTATGCAGACAACATTATTGCACTCCGAGTCTGACTGACCTAAAGCTAACCGCCATGGCAGCAGACCGCCATTTCAGGCCAGGGTATGAATGGAAACGCTCATGCCTCTACGTTTGGGAAGGAGAGCACAAACCGCCGCCGCGAGGGTATCTGTGCGTAAGCGTACGGAGCCGCGCCGGGGAGTAGGTTTTGGCAGCATCCTTTTCGAATAAGGATGCTTTTTTGTTGGCTGCAGGGGTCTTTCGCTTGTCATCCAATCCCATTCTTCTTCCCATTATTCGCTTAGCGGTGATGGGAATCTTTTTGGCAACAAGCGGGGAAGAGAAGGCATATCCGGCGCTTATTTCACCGCCCGCGCATCCCCGGTGGGGTTTCATGGCGCAGGATAAGGATAGCGGCGTCGTTTTTGGTTGTTTATGAGGGGCGCACGTCGGTAGCTGACGGTTGAGTCTCACGGTCACAGAGTTGGTCTTTTTCCTGCTCGGACGGGACCGAGTAATACACATTAAGGAATATCTCGCCGGTATTGCTTTTCGTCATGCGCCCGGACACCGTGAGCTGTATATATCCGCCATTTCCGGTTCGCAACCGGCATGTTGTGCTGCATGCCTCGCCGGTAGCCATCATCTCCTCCACCAGGTCGGCAACCACCTCAACATCATCGGGATGAACCCCCCACAAGGCGCTTTCGCCGTATTTCTCCATTACCTCATCATGGGTCATGCCGACGAGACCGCAAAAACCCTCATTAACGCACACCGGGATTATAGCGCCATCCGGAAACGCCTGCATACGGACGAATCCGCCGGGAGTATCATTCATCAGCCCGATGATGGTTTTGGTGTGGCTATCAATTTTAGCGTTTTGATCGCGGCGGGCCAGCATGACCGACAGGTAGTGGCCGATAGCCTGCAAATGGGCGGTATGAGACTGATGCCGCTGCGGGTCGTTAACCCCCACTATGCCCACCAGACGGTCATCCTGCAGCAGCGGAACCTCGATCAAAGAGCCAATGCCCTGTTGCTTAAGGAATTCTTTGTGTGCCGCCCGGCTCTCGTCCAGCGCGTCCACATCCTCAATGCTCACAAACCCCGTTTCTTTAAACGCTTTGAATGAAAGAGGATAGGCGTGGAACGGGATATCTTGCAGGTTATGCGTTTCACTGCTTACGCCGCTTGCGCACACCTCATAGGTTTTGTTTAACACCTCGTTTATATAGTCTATTTCGATGACATAGGCGCGGGCTCCGTCAAAATAGTCCCGCACGCGCAGCAAAACATCGTTTATGCCGTTGGCGGTATCTTTCTGGGCCAGCAAATCGCGGGCGGTTTCATTGAGGAAACGGAGCTGATCGGTGACCCGGCGTTCCATTTGCTCCGCCTTTCGCTGCGCGGTAGTATTGCTGATGGAGCAGTAAAACAGCCGTTGCTGTCCCGCCCTGGCGATTTCCCGCACCGAGACGCGTATATATATGGGCTCATGCTCTCCGGGCAGTCCATGCAGGCAGATGTCACAGGTGGATTCGGCCTCGGTTTCAATGGCTTGCCGTATGCTGTGATAAATAGCGGAGATATCGTCTTCATCCATATAGTCTACCGGGTCAATAACCATAACCTCCTCCATGGTCATACCCATTCCCCCAAGTTCCCGGACATATTTATGGTTGACGCGCAATATCTCGGACTTGCCGTTGCGATACTCAAAGATGCAGGCGGCCCCGACATAGCTGTTGAAGATAAGCGTGTCCATAGACGCCGGATCCCAGAAGGCGTTGTTATCCAGCTTTTCCACGGTTTCCAGTGAGCGCATCTTTCTTTCTTTCACCGCGTCTTTGGCCAGCTCCTCATATTGCTCCACCGGCATGGGACTGGCGTATAGATAGCCCTGCATATAGGGGCAGCCGATGGACAGCAGGTAATCGGCCTGTTCCCTTGTTTCCACGCCCTCGGCGATGACCGACATCCCCAGCCACTTTGCCATACGCACCACGGATTCGAGGATATTGCCGCCGCGCTGTGAATCGCCCGAGTTGTTTTCAAGGAATTTCATATCCAGCTTCAGGATAGTGGCCGGTACATCCTTTAATGTATTCAGCGAGGAATAGCCGCTGCCAAAATCGTCGATTTCCACGGTAAAGCCGCAAGCGATTAATTGCTTTACCACGTGGATGATCTGGTCGGTGGACTCCGCAAAGGCGGATTCGGTTATCTCCAGGCGCAGTAAATCGACCGGTATGCGGTATTTTTGCACCAGCCCCAGGATTACGTCTACCATATCGTCACGGAATACATCATAGCGGGAAACGTTGACCGATACCGGCAGCGGGGAACGGCCTTCGTCAATCCATTTGCGCAAAAGGATGCAGCATTGCTCCCAGATATACTTGTCCATCTCATAGATGAAGCCGTTGCGCTCAAACACGGCAATAAACTCTTTGGGCGGAATAACCCCCTTTTGGGCATGCCGCCAGCGCGCCAAGGCTTCCGCCCCGATGAGCGCGCCGGTGGAGTGGTTGTACTGCGGTTGGAACCACGGCTCGAAATGACCGTTTTTAAGCGCGGTTTTCATTTCATTGAAGATTTCCTGCTCCCGAAGGATATGCGCGCGCATCGATTCGCGGTAAAACGCGATATGCGAGTCAAAGCGTCCCTTGACCGAGTTGAGGGCGATGGAAGCGCGGTCGTACATGGAACTGACGGAGAGCGATTTGTCTTCGATAATGTAGAGCCCTATGCTGAAAGAGATGGGGGCGATGCTGCCGTCCAGCATCGAGACCTTATACTTTATCTGCGCGATCTCCTCCGATTCCAAATAACTGCATGGAAACAACACCGCATATTTGTCGGCCACGATACGGCAGCAGATGCTGAACATCTTCTCGGAATATTCGAGGAAAATATCCGCAATCATTTTTAAGACCTCATCACCCTTGTTGCTGCCGTATTGGTCATTTATGACCTTGAAATTATTTATATCGAAACAGCACATCACATAGTGCCCTGCCGGATGAGCGGAAATCATGGAAGCGGCCTTGTCAAGAAAGGCATTGCGATTGTACAGCCCGGTCAGATCATCCCAATAAATAGCATTGAGGCTGGCGGCGGTTTCACGCAAATTGATGGTGTTTTTCAGACGGCATTTGATCGCTTCGGGGTTGTAAGGCTTGGTGACAAAATCGTTGGCGCCGAGAGTAAGCGCCTTAATTTCCGCGTTCTCATCCGTACTGCCGGTGGTGACGATGACGGGGATCTGTGAGATGGTGGCGTTGTTTTGCATCTGCTCCAACACCTCGTATCCATCCATTACCGGCATAATAATATCCAATAATATAGCGGAAAGCGACCTGTAGTTGCGTTTGATGATCTCAAGC
This sequence comes from Syntrophomonadaceae bacterium, assembly GCA_030526885.1. Classification (GTDB taxonomy): domain Bacteria; phylum Bacillota; class Syntrophomonadia; order Syntrophomonadales; family Syntrophomonadaceae; genus JAUNBV01. The sequence goes on along the minus strand of JAUNBV010000008.1, from coordinate 17,650 downwards.
GCTTCCTTGCCGTTTTCCGCCTCCAACACCGCATATTCATCTCCAAGGATTTTACGGAGTATCAACCGGTTGGTTTCAATGTCGTCTACTATCAGTACGGTTCTGGGCATTTATAAGATAACCTCCTCGTGAACGACGTCGGTTGCAAAATCCCAAGATACCAAAATAAACTGACTTGATTAATTATACGACAACATGACGCTTTATACAACCAAAAATTGCAAAATAATCACAAAAAAGGTTTTTGGCCGCGAGAAAAATTTTTCGCCAAGGGCTTGACAGACATTTTACACAAAAGTATAATAAACCAAAATGGTTTATACGGATGTGTAAATAAGGGGGGGACGAGCCGATGAAAAATAAGATGAAACGCCTGCCGGATGCCGAGTTGGAGATTATGTTAATCGTATGGAAAGCGGGCGGGCCGGTGAGTTCCAGTTACGTTCTGGAACAATTGAGCGGCCGCCGTCAGTGGGCGCTGGCAACCTTGATGACGGTGCTCGCGCGCCTGGTCGATAAAGGCTTTCTGTATTGCGAAAAACAGGGGCGGCATAATTTATATCGTGCCGCCATCGGCGAGGATGAATATAAAACCATGGAAAGCCGCTCCATGCTGGAGAAGCTGCACGGCAATTCCTTTAAAAACCTGGTGGCTTCACTCTATGACGGTAAAGCCATAGACGAAAGTGACCTGGCTGAATTACGCCTTTATTTGGACGCGATAGAAGCGGGCTCCGCGCGAGAGGCTCAGGAGAGAGCGTTTGAACCCGCCGCTTCCCGGCGTCCGCAGAACACGGAAGGGGGAAGATCGTGATGATGGAACGGCTATTTTTGAACTTGCTGGAGGTATCCCTGGCTGCCGGGTTGGTGATCGCCATCTTGCTGCTGCTCACCCCGGTAATCAATAAGCGTTTCGCGGCGCGGTGGAAGTACTGCCTGTGGCTACTCATCGCCGTTCGCCTGCTGGTTCCGTTTAGTATATCGTGGGCCGATATTCCGCTGCCCTCCGGTATGGGCCAGCCAAGCGCCTTTATCATCCCCGTGCCTGATATCGGGTTAAACATAAACATGCCCCGGCCGACTCCGACCATTGATGCCGCCACAGACGCCACGGCTCCCGTCGCCGCTGTCAACCAGCCTGTTTCAACCGCCGCGGCAGCTCCTTTGGCGGCAGCCACGCTGCCCCTCACCCTGGTCGAAGCCGCTGCCCTGATCTGGCTGCTCGGCGTTTTCATGATGCTGTTATACCAATTTATGAGCTATCACCTATGCAGAAGGCAGCTCCTGCGCTGGAGCTATCCGGTGAGCGACCCGGACATAAAAGATGCGCGGGATGAGCTGTCGGTAGCGATGGGTATTAAAAAACCGGTGGCCTTGTGCGTCAGCAGGCGCATAAGCAGCCCCATGCTCATCGGTTTCCTGCGCCCGGTGCTGTTGCTGCCCCGCGAGGATTATGATGCCGCCGCCGCCCATTTCATTTTGAAACATGAGCTGATCCATTTTAAACGCCGTGATGTGTGGTATAAACTGCTGCTGCAAGCGGCCCGCGCCGTCCACTGGTTCAACCCGCTGGTGTGGCTGATGCTGCGCGGCGCCAACGCCGATTTGGAGCGTTACTGCGATGACGCCGTGGTAGCCGGAGCCGCCATGGAGGAGCGCCGCCGCTACAACGAGACTATTTTGGCCGCGGTACAGCCGCAGCCCTATCGTCAAACCGCGCTGTCAACTTATTTTTACGGAGGTATGAAGGGTATGAAGGAACGCTTTAGAAACATTTTGCACCCCGGTCCCCGGCGGCGGGGTATCGCCGCCTTTTGCGCCGTAATGCTGGCTTTGGCCCTGCTGGGCGGGATGATCGCCTGCGGCGGTGATGAGGAAGGTAATATTGCTGACCGCTATCACACCACCGATGAGGTAGTGAAAACGCTGAAGGCCTACGGGGTCAAGTTCACTCCCGATAAGCAGAATCCGGCCACCGAGGAGGAAAGCCTGCTCGGCATCTCGCCCGCGGTTTACCGGCTAAAAGGCGACGACAACGCAAGCCGCCATCTGATCTACGAGTTCGCCGATTTAGAGCAGCGCAATGCGGCCTTGGAGAGCATAGGCAAGAGCTCCTACTCCATAGATCATAATAATTTTGGCGCGGATGATCTGGACGGCTATTTGACGAAGCGGGATGCAGCCGATAATATCCTTATAGTTTCCTGTTGGCCCAGCGACATCAGGGAAGGCGCCGTGGTAACCGATGAAGAATTGGCCGCCTATTTGGAGTGGCATGAAGCGGTGCTCGCCGCCTGGCAGAATATACGCTATGCCTTTTTCGATCTGAATGACGCTACCCTGCGACGGTACGAAGGCGCGGGGGCGGACTGGTCCGGCTGCACCAAGAGTTTCATCTATTACTATCGCTATCATTTATTCGGGACCAAGTCGGTGATGGACGGTTATTACCGCTATGACGGGGAGCTAAAGTATTCGGGCGCAGAGGAGCTGACGGGTTATTTTGAATACCGCATATCCTGCGGCAGCGGCTCAATGGGCCATGGTACCGATAACGTGGAGGAAGAAATGCAATGGCAGGACGGCATGGTGGCTTTTGCCGATGCGCAAAGGGGACGCTTAGTGGCGGCGGACAGGCCGATAAAGATCACTGTCAATTATAATGGCCGGGAAGAAAACTTTGATCTGGTATGTGTCAGCGAAGAACCGTTCAGCCCCGAAGCGCTGAAAAGAATGCTGCAAGCCGACGCCCCAGAGGAAGAACCCGCAGCCTGACCTATCCCCGCCCACCCCGCGCCCCGCTCCGGGGCGGGGGAGGCAATCAAGGCGACGGCAGACGGCGTGAACCCCCCTCAAGCCCAACTGCTCCAAAAGCGTAAAAAGGCAAGAAAAATATGTAAAAAAGAGCATAAAACGACCCAACGCTTATTCTAATAGCTCACGGGGTTGGCCGTTTTCGCACCGTCTTCCGTCCCCTTGCTAGATTGGTAGATGAGGTGGCCGGTTTGCATAACCTCGGCGGCGAATCCGCTGCGGTCATGCGCACGGTCCAACAGCACAGGCTCAATGTCCAACGAGCGTTTACACGCCAGCTTCCACAGCAGGGCGGAATCGCTGAGCCAGTCGCCCTGATAGCCGTCAAAGATTACCGCTACGTCGATGTCGCTGCCCTCACGAGCCGTGCCGCTGGCGTATGAGCCGTATAATACGATGGCAGCCGGAGCCAGGGCCTGCCGTACATCGTCGGCATATTGACGTACCGTGCTTATAACCGCGCTTTGATCCAGCACAACAATTCCTCCGTCTCTTTTATCATCCCGGCACACTTGGCTTCATCCAGTCCGGCGGCCAGCAGTTAGCGGCGCCGCTGGGCGGCGCGTTTAATGGTGGTTTCGAGATTTTTGAATGAACCGGTCCATTATGCGCTGAGGGGCCTTTTCATTAATTATATCTGATATCCGCGTTGGCAAATAAGGTGAATACAACTCAGCACCATTATGAAGTATGATATCGCCGATAACAATATCTATAACTTCAGAATCCTTCTTAATGGTGATGGCTTCATTATCTGGGCTGATGCTAACAGTGGCTCCAATCGCTTCCATAGTTGAAATTAAGGGCAGAGATGCCGAGCTTAAATCACCTGTCATTGAAAGCACTATTCTCTCGCCGCTATCTAAGGAAGGCCAGGAAACGCCTTCAATGTATAAATTCGCTACATCCTGATCAACAAGTTTGGGTTGATTATTAGAGCTAGCTATGTCATTGGGGTAGTTCTCAAATTTTTCTAATGGTGGTGATTTATGCCCTTTTATGACGATTATCAACACTAGCAGCAACAATAGCAAAAGAATGCTTATCCAAAATGATTTTTTATGGTAAAGTTACCGTAAGATGATCAACTATTATGCCAAAGAAAAAACTACCCGGGGATAATTCCTTAGGAGACGAAAGGGACGGCAGACTGTTACAAAAGCTTAAGCTACGCAAGCTGTTTTCCATTGGATAAGTTTATGGAGGGAAAGATGATAAATCGGTTCTTAATTCTCTTGATGTTATGTATTACTCTGCTAATAACATCCTGTAATGGCTCAGATAATAATTTTAATGCAGACGGTCCGCGAACTGGTGGTATTAATAATGATGATCTATGTCAAGTCTCAGCCAATCTTAAATCTGCTCTATCCGTCTCAAATGACATTGATTTTAATGAAGCATTAGTAGAATCATTTTACCGCTACTATACTGAAAGGCATGTAGGAGAGGGGCCTTTTCATAATCAGGAGCTAGAATTCCTGCCATCATTTGGATTGGGGGCTACTCCTGATTGGAATCAATTAAGCCGCTTCATCGCTGTGGTGGCTCCTGCAACGGCCTGGATGGAAATAATCAATGATGATGATTGTGTGGACCGGTATTTACCGATGGATACATTTGATGATATAGCCCAACGCTATTTTTCTAGCCTTAATTACGAACATCGGGATTCGGACTATCTTCGTCTGGTAAATGACGGTTATATCCCAACCGGCTGGAGCTTTAATGATTTCACTTATTACCGCTTAAATCGGATATCTAAAAATCCTGACGACTCTTTTAATGCCGGCTTCGATGGTTTCACTTTTTGGCCGGCTGATGTTTTTTATCCTTACAGCGATGCAATTTATCATATGGATAGCATGAGCGAGAACATGAAGGCGCTGCTTAATTATGCGGGAACTGAAACGGAAATGACGCGCGAAGAACTCGTTTTAGAAATATTTTTGCGCGATGATTACAGGGATATTCTCACCGTTAATGAGACGATGGAAGTATCTTTTTCCGTATCTAATAATCCTGAATGCGCTTTCGTGTACATGTCCAGCCAACGTTTACCTGAAAAATTAGATCCTTTTTAAAAATCAAGACGGCTGGATTTACCCAGCAGTCTTGATTGGCAAGGTGCGTTTATTGGAGGAGACAAGGACGTAGACAACCGACGAGTCCCCTGACTCACCCACTATTACCGGAAGGGGTGGACGATTATGAAACAGAAATTGAACCTACTTGGAGTTATGGTTTTTATGCTTTTGTTCAGCCAAAACTTGGTATTGGCTGAACAAAACATTGGCTCTGCCAATACGCCGAATTATTCATATATATTAGATTCGGAGAAAGGGATTCGAAAAGTAATCCTTAGCAGTGATCACAGTGATTATCGTAATTACTACGAAGAGGTGTTCGATGAAGGAGGCAATCTTGTTTTGAGATCGGCAGAAGGTTGTATTGATGAAGAGGGCAACATTATTTTGGAGCCGGGAAGTCGTCTTATTAATATTGCCAATGGATATATACTTGTGAGTGATAAGCTGATAAACAACCCTCACGACGAGCCTCTCGATACATGCAGTGCCCTGAATATAAAAGGCGAAACAGTGATTTCATTTAAAGGCCATATGTCTTACTACGACGGAGAACACGGAATATCGCTTCAAGAAACGAATGAAGGAATTAAATTTGCCATAACCGATGAAACCGGAAAAAACATCACTCCGTATGTATATGATTATTTGACCGTTGATTATGCTCCCGAATATAGAGATGCGGTATTGGCGAAAAAGGATGATAAATATGGTTTTTTGAACTGGGATGGAAGTATAAGATTGCCGCTGGAGTACACGAAAATATACTATTCGAGCCAATATAATCATGTTTTAGAATATATTGTTTTAATCCATACTGATGGCAAGACAGGGCTGGCAACCGCAAATGGGCACTTGATATTGCCGCCATTATATGATTCGGTGAACGCACATAATGGCTATTTAATGGTCGGGCAAAGAACCGAAGGTCAATCTAAATATGCGGTTGCGGACTTAAACGGTAACTTTCTAACTGATTTTATTTATGACGGTATCCATAATTTCCATGAAGGATTAGCGCCGGTGCATATTAATGGATATTGGGGATATATCGACCACAACATGGAGGTGGTATTTCCTCCTGTCTATCTATCTGTAGAGGATTTCCAAAACGGGTATGCCACGGTACTTAATAAGAATGAGAGCTATGAGGTTTTACAGAATCCAATTAAATTATCCAGAGACATCAATATTTTCATCAATAATAATTGGCTCTATACCGATAAAGAACCGGTGATTGAATCTGGTCGGACGCTGGTTCCGATAAGGCAAATTACGGAAGCTTTAGATTTTAGGGTTTCATGGGACCATGCAACTATGACCGTCACAATCCAAAATGATAATCGCATAATAACCATGACGATCGGCAGCAACCAGGCTGGGGTCAATGTTTTTGATGATGGTATTCCTGCCGAGTTAGTAGAGCTTGATGTGGCTCCCCAAATCATTGATGGACGCACCTTTGTTCCCCTCCGTTTTCTGGTAGAAAATATGGACGCGCAAATTGGCTGGGATCAAGAGACGAAGACGATTAGTATTAAGATATGATATCAATGAGTCATAAATTGCATCCTAGATTGACAACTGTCAAATCGATGAAGTATGCTGGTTTAAATACTGGCATACTGGCTTATAGAATTACGGTTAGATTTGGTTCCGGGTAAGGAGGCAGTAATAATGCGAATCTGGACCAGCGTAGTATCAATTTTTATATTGATAATAAGTCTGCATTCTCCCGTTTGGGCAGAAGCGAAGGAATTGGAGCTTAGTCATGATTATCAAAGGACCGGCTATTCCTACCATGGTATTCGAACTGCGGTAAAGGCTTCCGCCGAGGGGAAGGAGCATTATGGTTATATCGATGAAGAAGGAACTATCGTCGTAGAATGTGCATACCGCTATGCGTTGGACTTTATAAACGGAATCGGAGTTCTATGGTATGAGCAGCCAGATGAAAACAATATCTTATGCATAGCGGTAGATACTAAAGGTAAGACAATCATTGAGTTTGACCGGGAGGTCGGCTATGTAGAATACTATGATGGGCTTCATGGAATTGCCGTTAATAATGAAAATCATCAATCTAAATATGCTTTACTGGATGCAAACGGAAACCTACTGACCGGTTTTATTTATGACGATATCATTTACAATCAATTTACGGCCCATGCAGAAAAAATTGATGAAAATGTTTTATTGGTTCAAATAGGAGATTTATATGGTTTTATCGATTGGGACGGCAATATAGTGGTTCCCGTGCAGTATAGCATTAAAACCCGCTATTCAGGTTTCAAAGATGACTCCAAACTTTACCCGTGCTATGACCAATCTGGTAAAGGTGGTTATATCAATACATCCGGGCAAATAGTAATTCCGTTCCAGTATGATGAAGTTAATGTATTTGACCGTGGTTATGCCGCCGTAAAAAAGATGGATACTATGGATTTATCGATAAATATGGCGCCGAAATATGTGATCATAAGTATGATCGATATGGTCACTCTAATTTCGGATCGGTTAGAGATGGGTTGATCGTTGTAGGTTCAGGAGTTTATACCGGAGCTATTGATATCGGCGGCAATGAAGTTATCCCGGTACAGTATCGCGGAGTAAGCTTTTCATCAAACGGTATGATTACCCTTATCGCGTCCGATAGTGCTGACTTGACAATACGAAACCCAATATGTGCGGATAGGAAAATAAACATATTCATCACCAATGCTCCATTACAACCATTTCCTGTGGTCGGTCCTGCGGACGGTTCCAAAGAACCCTATTTAGGAACGCAATGGATTTATACAGACCAAGAGCCCTTTGTGGAGAATGGCCGAACTATGGTTCCTCTTCGAGCGGTGGAAGATATCTCCGGGCACACTTTGCAATGGAACGAAGCTGACAGGAGTGTCATATTGCGCGGCTACAACAATATTATAAGCTTAAAAGTGGATAGCTACGAAGCCGGCATCAATACCTTTGATGATAAGCAAGCCAAGCGAACTGTCATCTTGGACGTTGCCCCTAAAATTATAAATGGACGAACTTTTGTTCCTTTACGATTTATCGCTGAAGCGACCGGTGCCAAAGTTGATTGGGATCCCGTGACCAATTCAGTTCTTATTGAAAATGACTATGAGTAATGAAGAAAAACAAGCCATGGCTAATGATTTATCTAGCGCGCCATGGCTTGTGAATACCATTGTTTATTTACCTGAAATCACAGGAGCCACATTCCTTTACATAACCATTAATATCACCATAATTTACATATCCATATCGACTTGGGTTCATCCATTCCCCATTATCAGCATATTGTGTTAATGCTGTATTAGCCGTGGCAAACTTTTCAGTCCCAGTTGATGGTAGTGTCCAATATTTTTCGCAAAATTGATTTTCCACTGGCTGATCATCTGAGGATTTAACTAGTACTTGGCAGCTACTTCGTTTAAAGTCTGCTCTTCCCGTAGCAGTTCCAGCATAATATTGTCTTTATAATAATCCTTTAGTGTTTTCAATGCGCGATTTTTTAGGCGATTTGCAGCCTGTCTTGAAATGCCGAATTGACTGGCGATTTCTACATCAGTGAAGCTATAAAGGTACTTTTGGACAATGACAAATCTTTGTTTATACGGAAGTTCATTTAAAGCGCTTGTCCAAAAAAATGATAAATCCTGGGGTTCGTATGAAAACTCACTAATAAATATCTCTGGATTGAAGTGTAATTGCTCCATGATGTATTTTAGGTTCTGGCGATGTAAATCAATTTTCTTATGATAGAGTATTTTGACGAAGTAATTGACTAACTCCCCTTCATGAGCAGCCCGCATTCGATCCAGATCGATGGTTTGGATTAGTTCAAGAATAGCAATCACCAAATCGGTTTTCGCACAATAGTAATTCAACTGATAAGCATGTTTTTTAATGAGCCGTTTGAACTTCTCAATTATAAAACAAACCGCTTCGTTATCTTCATTTTGTGCATTATGTAGCGCTTCATATAAGGTAAGCTCCATAGCTTACTTCCCCCTTTCGATAGTTAGTCGAAAGAGACACGAATAAATTGGAGCGAATGTAAACCTGAAGGAAAAAAGAGCGCTAGTTACACGTTTTTAAATGGAGGGACAAAATAGAGCCACTGCCTAATTGGGTTTGAGTATCTCGCGCTTAAGCGGCACTGCGCGGAGCATAGTGTTATCCTTGTACGTATCATTTGAAGGCGGAAACCCACAGGGCCTTTACGTTTTACTTTAAATTCGATGGACCGGGCAGCGTCGATTTGTTTTATAATTATTTCCGAATTGAAAAACACATTGTGTTAATACTTCTACATACTAACACAATTGAGTGTACAAAAGCGAAACTTGCTTGGTGAAATGAATAGCAGGCGCCGGGCCTCCCGGCAGCGCATATACTACTTACAAGCCGCGCGCGGCCTGATTTTTGCGGCCCGGCGCGGGAGCTTCGACCGGGGGAACGAGCAGGGGAAAAAAGAGCGACGCAGGAGAGGGGGGAACGGGTGTCGAAGGGAGGAAACCTTTATTAACAAGTTGTTAGGCGAGTGCAGCGTGCGGAGGGCGGAATGCGGAGTGCGGAGCAAGGAGCAAGGAGCAAGAAGTGAGTAAAGTAGGGCTTATAAAGAGCGGAGGGCGAACAGGAGCAAGCTATATCATTCACTTAACAAACGAGACCGGCCACTTAACAAAAAAAGACCATTCAGCCTCAAAAAAGTGACCATCCATGGCACGAAAAAAGAATGTCCCCCACGCCAAAAGCCAGTGATTACCGCCTAAACGGCCCGTACCCGAAACGCTTAACAAAAATCGTTATTCCGTTAACAAAATAACCGCCTCCCGCGCAGGAATGAAAATTATATCGCTCACACAAACACGGCCGCCTGACTTTAACAGCGGTCGTTTGCTGTAATGAGGGGAGCTAGGGCGCAATAATCACCGTTTGCCTTAAGAGGTGGCGGCTTAAGTCACAACAATGACCGTTTGCCATAAGAGGCGGCGGCAGATAGTTTTCGCACCGTCTGCCGTCCCCTTGTCTCCCGTTAAGGGGGTTGACAGCCATATTCCATAGATATAGAATAAAGGGAAGAATATTCTATGGCCGTGGTATTTGGCTGTTACTTTTGTGCCCGGGCGGTAATAGTAGAATTGGAGGGATGATTGGTGAAAAGACGAACTAAAATCGGCATAATCGTGCTGCTGGCCTTGCTGGTAATGGTGGGGACGGGCCAAGCGGGAGGCGGGGCCGCCGCCGGCGAGATGGGCAATGATGCGGCGGTTGCGGACATGACGGGAGCGTTACCGGCCACTACTGACGGCCCAGGGGGTAGGCATCATCTTGGGGCGGCAGCGGATAAGGCGCAAAACGCTGATTTCAGCCCTGCTGCCAACGAGAAATTCCTAAGGGATAACGGCGTGGAGCAGGAACAGATAGATAAGTTGGATGCGGACACCATCAAAAGCATCGTTATGCAATCCCATGCCTATAATTTTACCCCGGTGCAGATTCAACAGATGGTGGCGGGACTCATTGCGGTGCCGTCCCAATTGGTGGGCAGCGCGGAGGTGAAGCTGCCCGGCTTTAAAGTGACTCTAAACGGGGTGCCGATGGACAATGACTACAGCCAATACCCCCTGATAGTACATGACGATATCACCTACTTCCCCATGACCTATCACGGCTGCCGCTTTTTAGGCCTTGAAACCCAATGGACGGACAACGGCCTGTTCATCGAAACTACCGGCGTCACCGCCGCCTATAATCCCTATACTGCCGCCGCTAAAAACGGCGACCGTTATAATGCCCACATCCCATACTTTTCGGTCACGGTAAACGGCGAGACCATCAACAACAGGGACGAGGAATACCCGCTGCTTCATTGGCGCGACATCACCTATTTCCCCCTCACCTGGCGCTTCGCGGTGGAGGAATTCGGCTGGGAATACAGCTTTGATGACAATAACGGCCTGGTCATTACCGCCAGCAATATAACGCTGCAGCAAGTTGCTGTGCCGACAGATGAGATTACCGGGCATAATGGGCAGGTGACCGTGGCCGACGACTATATTTATTATATGGATTACACCGGCAACGAAGGCCGCATCATGCGGATGCCCCTGTCCGGCGGCGCCAGCGAGCTGGCGTACCAGATGCCGCACACGCTTTACAGTAAACCCCGCCTGTATAACGAGGGCGGCGCGGCCATGGTGTTCTATAGTATGGGCGGAGCCACCATGGGCACTGATTATCTCATCCGTTTGAACCCCGACGGTTCCGCGGTCGAATTGAACAATAGCCGCAGTATCTATAAAACCTTCGGCGATAAAACTTTCAGCTTCTGGGGCGGACCCGCCCCGTCATGGAATAATTTATGGCTGAAAACCGGGGACGGCGAATCTCGTCAGCTGGGCGATCCCGACTATCTCTACGGCTGGGCCTGGACCCAGAGTGAGTACAGTATGGGCGGCAGCCCGGTCAATAAGATGTATCTGCGGGGCGACGACTTGTATATTCTGGCCTTTAACCGCATCGAAGGCGAAGCAGCGGCAGAACAAGGCACCACTCCCCCCACCAACAGCATCTACCGGGTAAACTTAAAGACCAACGCCACCACCCGCCTGGTCGAGCGGCAGGTACTGGATTTCCAGTTGGACGGGGATTACCTCTATGACCCTTCGGGCGCGGCGGCGGTAAACCACTTGCAGCACGACAGCATATACCGTTACTCGCTTATAGAAGGCAAGGAAGAACTGTTGGGCAAAGTGACGCAGGCGCCCAGCGCGGTCTACAATTTCGCGGTGTTAAACGGCCGCGTCTACTGGCAGGACCTGGACAGCCTGGCCCTGTACGATATCGACGGGGTTAATGTCAATCCCGGCGCCATCAATAATGAAAACTGCCTGTCCTTTGCGGGAGACGACGACGAATACCTGGTCTGCACTTTTGAGGAAACCCCGGCCTCCCAATACCGCATCATGATATTCGATGAAAACGGGGAAGTGGCATTCAAAACCTCGGACCGCGCTCATGCCGATAATATCACCATCGAGGGCCAAGACCTGTATTTCTACAACATCACCACCGGCACGGTGTGTCACGCGGTGCTGCCGTAAGGGTGAAAACAAAGTAATGATATAAAAGGAGGGGTTGCAAATGGCAAAAGGGCTGAAAAAGGGAGCGGTTTTATGGGGGCTGGCGCTGCTGGCGGTTTTCATGTTTATGGGGATCGCGCCGGCGGCGGCGGCGCAAAATATCGCGGTCACTATCCCGGAGTTCAAGACCGCCATCAATGGAGAGGAATTCGATAACGCGGGGGCGCAGTACCCGCTGGTGGTGTATAAGGATATCACCTACTTCCCCATGACCTGGAGCTTTTGCCGGGAGCTGGGGCTGGTCAGCTCGTGGGACGCCAAGCGGGGCTTATACATCGCGGTTTTAAACGTCGCCCTTTACGGCAGGGATGATTCCCCGGTTGAGGCCGAGGCGACGAGTATAAACAACCGGAGAGGGGCGAAATACCCGGCGTCGATTGCCACCTATCCCATCGTTTTGAACGGCCTGCCCATCGATAATAGCCAAGAGGAGTATCCGCTTATAAACTTCCGCGATATCACCTATTTCCCCATGACCTGGAGATTTGCCCATGATGAATTGGGCTGGGAGCTGGCATGGAGCGATGCCGAGGGCTTCGACGTAAACAGCTACCGCAGTATCCCAACGGAATTCTATGTGGCCGAACTGGCGGAGGAATACGCCCTGCTGCAAAAGAGCGTGCAACTCTCCTGGGAGCAAGTGAATGATGACGGCAGCATCACCTATTCTACCGCCGGTCAGGAGCTGACCGATTATAAGCTGGACTACCGGACCAACCGCTTGACCTATGTGGGCAAAAGCGCGGAGAGCAAGTTTTGGCAGCCCAGCCTGGGCGAAAATATTTCCGCCCAGATAGAATGCGCGGGCTCCGATCTGCTCTATAACGGAACCGTAATCGCCGATATTTCGGAGCTGGTCGAGCAGGTGGCGGCAAGGCCCGAAAGCGCTGACTACAGCTTTGAAGAAGGAGAGCATAACGCCGCCATTCACGCGCACAGCCGGCGCGTCGGCCTGGATGGGGTAAACGTCATTGAGGCTCAGATATATTACATGCCGTGGATTCCCGCCCCTTATACCCCTTACGTTTATTATGTGTTCGTGGAAAGGGACGGGGTGGTGATCAAGATAGACGATTGGGACCCGGCCAACCGGCTTACGGGGGTATACCGGAACGGCGCCGGCGAGCTTTATCTGTGCTCCGATTACCATTCCCTCGGCGGAAGATGGCATAACAACTCAGGCGCCATATTGAAGGTGGGCGCGGAGGGCAAAACCGAGCGGCTGAACGACCGTTATGACGATTATAACAGCCTGCGGGCGCTGGGCATGCATGACGATAAGCTGTATGTGCTGGCCACCTGGTTCCCCGACGTCTCCAGCGAATACGGCGGGCAGGTGAGCGCGGTCAACGACGGCTTCTTTACCCTGGACCGCGACGGGACTCTGACCAAATTCCATGACTTTGTATCCGGCGAAACTTTTATGACCCCGGATGGCGGCTTATATTGCATTATGTCCTGGAATGCCGGTCTGATCAACCTGCTGAGCGGCGAGCGCATCTACCCGGTGGAATGATGGTTGAGGGGGAGACAAGGGATACGGAAGGCATGAGAAACTCTACCAGCACGTCCACGTCGCTGGCCTCGGTCTGCCGGCCTTCCGCGTAGGAGCCGAACAAGTCTATGCGCTTGATGGGATAAAGCTGTGCCGCCTGACGCGCGCACTCCACAATCTGCTGTAAATCCGGCAAGTTACCCGCCTCCCTTAGTCAATCTTGCTTAAGTTTATTATCTTCACTTGACCGAGGCGTGGCGACAGTTTTAGCTATAGGGTAGCCAGGGGCAAACGAGACGCGGGTGAATTGTTCAAAGGGGGAGTTGGTGATATACTGAAATCAATCCGGTGCTAAGATGGGAATTGGGGCAGCGCTGTAACCGTTTGCGCTGTTTTGTTGTATTTACAGTGAAGAACATATCAAAGGAGCTATCGATTATGGCAAAGAGTGGAATCAAGTTGCTGGCATTGCTGCTGATGGCGGCTTTGCTGGCCGTGGCGCCGGGGGCGGAAACCATGGCCGCGCCGGTAACGGCGGACGAATTCAAGGTAGTGGGCTATTATTCGGGCAGCCTGTTTGATGAGCCGGTGGAAAAGCTGCCCACGGACAAGCTCACCCACGTTATTTATGCCTTCCTCATCCCCAATGCGGACGGAAGCGTAAAGCCGTTGGATAAGCCGGAGCAGCTGGCGGCGGTGACCGAGCAGGCGCACCGGGACGGGGCCAAGGTGTATATCGCGCTGGGGGGATGGTCGTATGACGGCCAGCCCTTGGCTCCCGTGTTTGAGCAGGTGGCGGCGGACGAGGGGCTGCGGGGCGCTCTGGTGCGCAATGTGACGGCGTTTGTAACCGATAACGGTCTGGACGGGGCGGAGCTGGACTGGGAGCATCCCCATGCGCAGACCATCGGGGATTATGAAAAACTGGCCACCGAGCTGAGCGCGGCCCTTAAGGCGGAGGGCAAAGCCCTGACCGGGACGGTGAACGGGGCCTGGTCGGCCACGGAGGGGCCGGAAGTCTCGAAGGTGATGACGGAAAGGTGCCTGGACAGTTTCGAGTTTATCAATGTCATGGGCTATGACATGAACGACGCCGATCACAGCCCGCTGTGGTTTGGCGAGACTTCCATCGATTACTGGCTGGCCCGCGGGGTAGCCCCCGAAAAGATTGTGTTGGGGATGCCGCTTTATGCCCGCCCCAGTTGGCTGCAATACCGTGATTTGGTGGGTTTGGATGCCGCTTACGCTTACAGTGACTACGCGGCCACCCAACCGCTGGCCTCGCATTACAACGGCTTAAATACCCTGCGGGCGAAAACGCTGCTGGCCTTGGATAAAGCCGGCGGGGTGATGCTGTTTGATATCAACGAGGATGTAGACCCGCGGGACGAAGCGCTGGCCCGCTACAGCGTGGTAAACATGATTGCCGCCGCCATTGCGGATTACCGGCCCGGCCCGACGCCTGATGACGGCGCGGCGGCGCATGAAGCGGCTGACGCGGCTGATCCCGCCGCGGTGCGCCTGTATATCGACGGCCGGGAAGTGGCCTTTTCCGCCACCGACGGTCTGGGGGCGCCTTTTATCGATGCGGTGGCCGGGCGCACCATGATGCCGGTGCGGGTATGTTTGAACGCCATCGGGTGTGAAGTGGAATGGCAGTCGGAGGCGCAGACGGTGCTGGCGCGCAAGGGCGATTTTGCGGTGGCCATCCCCATCGGCGCATATGAGCTGCGGGTGAACGGTACGCCGCGGGCGATAGACGCGGCGGCGGTGATACGGGAGGGGCGCACCTATCTGCCGCTGCGCTCCGTTTTTGAGGCTTTCGGCTATGCGGTGGACTGGGACGAGGCCACCCGCACGGTGACGGCGACCGAGCTCACGCCGGCGGCCATCAACGGCGGCACTACCGGCATATTCTCCCGGCGGCAACTTCATTTCAGCGGCTACGGCGGTATCGAGGGGGATATCACGCTGCCGCTGGTCACCATCGCGGAGCAGGGCGATTGTCCCTATGTGTATTTCGGCTTTGACTGGCCGGACGACGCGGCCAACGCGGAGGGCGGCTTCCAGTTCATCGAAGACCCCGCGCACCCCGCCTATAATAGCTGGACGGTATTCCTGCGCCAGGGGGATGAATGGCGCTGGGGGGACAATATCGCGCTGGCGCAGGGTTCCACCCATCATTTGAAATTCTACTGCCAGCCGGCGGCGGAGGGGCAAATGGATCTGGTAATCGAGCTGGACGGCCGGGAAGTGGTGCGCAAAGCCTCCCAACCCGCCGATTTCAGCTTGACCGCGGCTAAGGCCGTTATCGCCATGGCCATGTCCAAGCCCTTTGACGGGGCCAACTGCTTTTCCCGCTCGGAGCATGCGGGGCTTTCCAATCTCAGGGTATGCACTATCGATTCCGGGCTATATACCGATTTCGGGGCGCATGCGTTATACCATGAATGGCGGCCCGAAGTGGGCCAAGGCGGCATATGGTATGGCAGCGCGGACTGCCTTCCCGCCTACCTGCACTATGCAGCCGACGGCAAGGTCTCGATTTTTGCGCCTTAATAAAGGTTATTATCCGGAAGCTTCACATATAGTTGTTAACCTGAGTTATTAACCTTAATAAATGGTCGGCCGTGTTATACGGCGGGCCATTTTTGTTTGGCCCCCGCGTTCTCCATAGGCGCGGGCCGGCTTTTCGGTTAATAATAAATTTGCGCCGGGGCCGGAAAGGGAAGCGCGCTTCGGCGCTATCCGAATATAATAAAACAGGCCACGGCATGGCTAATAAGAATGTGTTGGAGAGAAAAAATGTTCACGATAGCGATATGTACCGGTGAAAAGGTACTACAAGGGCAAATCATAAATCTGGTGGACAGCTATATCGCCGCCCGGCGTAGCGATCGCATCGAAGTTCACCCCATAAAGACCCCGGCGGCGCTGCTGCGTTATCTGGAGCGGCGGGGAGGGTTCGATGTTTTGATCTTAAACGACGCCTGGCCGGAGATGGAGAGTGCCCGGCTGGCAGAAGCCGCGCAGCGCATCCGCTCCGACTGCCAGATCGTGTGCTTTACCCTCCGGGCCGAGGATGACGACCCTGCCTGGAACGGGCTGACCCCCGGCACCCTGCACCGGTTAGAGATACCCATTACCCGCACCCGGCTGAACCGCCTGCTGTACCGCGTGCTGGACCGGGCCCGGGAAAACCGCCTGTACCTGATTTGCAAGACCAAGGAGGGTGTGGTCGAGGTCAGCCACAACCGCATAGAATACTGCCGGGCGGAAAATTATTATACCCGTATCCATATGGTGGATGAAAGCAGCCTGAGATGCCGGGGCACGCTGGAAGCATTCCACCAACGGTTGAGCATGGGGGATAACCGCTTCCTCAAAATAGGCCGCAGCTATATTATCAATCAGGACTTGATACAGGTGATATTTACCATGTTGCCCCGGCAGATCATTATGAACAGCGGCACGCTCATCCCCATTCCCCGCCGTGCGTGGAAACAGTTTCAACATGATTACAGCCAACGCCTCGTCGATATGGTGACCCGGGGGGACATGGATGCACTTAACAAATAAGAGCGGCGCTTAACAAGGAATGACCGTTCGGCATACAATTAGCTTCCACTCACCGTACGAAAAAAGACTGTCCCAACGCGCCGAAAGCCTGCGTTGACCGCATAAATGGCCTGACCCCGAAAAACGCTTAGTAATGATCGCCCTTCACTTAACAAAAAGCAAGTAATCGCCGTAAAAACGATGGTTAGAGCCGAAGACAGGCACGATGGCGCTATATAACTACCCCGGTTTTTCCTTTCCCCTTGCCGCTCGCCCAGTTCCATGCGCAGCGGCTTTTTTCTGCCCGCAGGTCAGCTTTCGCCCCCGGGCCCGCCGCTGCCTGCTAGGCCGCGCCGCCGGAAGGTAAAAGGCGCCGGGGTGCCTTTGGACGCGGGGTAAAAAATAACCGTCGCCCGGTGAAATATATCGGGAGAAAGTGCGTATGCAAATATAAGCGGCACACATCAGGAGTTTTATAATTTTAAGGAGGGAAGGACTTATGGGAAAATGTCGATTGCTCATAATGCTGGCGCTGA
>JAUNBV010000007.1 GCA_030526885.1 Syntrophomonadaceae bacterium | reverse complement strand
TGTACATCGGCCTGCTGCACTACCCCATGCGCAACCGCCGCGGGGAGGTGGTGACTACTTCGGTAACTAATCTCGATCTCCACGACATCGCCCGCGCCGCGCGCAGTTTTGGGGTAGAGGGTTTCTTGGTGGTACATCCTTCCCCCAGCCAGCATGAGCTGATAAATCACATCCTCGATTTCTGGCAGGAAGGTTTTGGCGGCCAGTATAACGCTGACCGCCGCGACGCTTTCGAGCGGGTGCAGCTTTGCCACAGCCTGGAGGAAGCCAAAGCCGCCGTCGCCGCGCAGCATCCCGGCCCGCTTTATACCGTGGCCACCACTGCCCACCGCTATGAGGGCGGCATCGCTCACCGCGCTATGCGCAACCGGCTTAAAAGCGATCAGGGCAGCTATCTGCTGCTTTTCGGCACCGGCTTTGGCATGGACGAGGCTTTCCTCAAGAGCTGCGATATGATCCTGGAGCCGATAGACGCCGGCGGCGGCTATAACCACCTGTCCGTGCGCAGCGCGGTATCCATCCTCTTAGATCGCCTCCTGGGCGAACCCTGGTTCGAGGGCTGACCGCCCGCTCCGCCGCCGCTAAAACCCGCAGCAGCGAAGGAAAAATCCTTCCCCAAGGGCTTCATAGGAGGGTGCTAATTTTACTTGACATATTTAACAAAAGATTTCGGTGCTCGACTGGCGTAGCCCGTGGGATTGCTTTTCCGTAGTTGTGAGATTAGCCGCTCGTTGCAGTTTCCTTAAAAAGATTTTATAAAATTTTGCTTGAGCTTGTTTCCGCGCTGTGTTACAATACTAAAGTCTGTGAATAAGGCGGTCCGCTGCATGAACGATAACATGTTATGAACGTCTGATGGAGGGAGGAAAAATAATGAACGAAATTATCAGATCTATCGAGGAAGAATATCTGAAGAAAGATTTGCCCCGCTTTGGCCCCGGCGATACGCTGAAGGTACACGTCAAAGTCGTGGAAGGCACCCGGGAAAGAATCCAGGTTTTTGAGGGCGTAGTGATCAAGATTCGGGGAACCGGCCTGGGACAGACTTTTACCGTGCGCAAAACTGCGTTTGGCGTGTCGGTGGAGCGTACTTTCCCCATGAACACCCCGAAGATTGCCAAAATCGAGGTCACCCGCCGCGGCAAAGTTCGTAGGGCGCGCCTGTATTACCTGCGCCAACGCACCGGCAAGAAAGCCCGCGTAAAGGAAAAGAGCCGCTACAGCAAATAGCAAACACAACAAGGCCCCAAAGCGCATACCGCTTTGGGGCCTTTTCTTTTGGCTTTAAGTATGATGGGAAGCGAACTTAATTATTTAAGTAATGAAGCCTCCGGTTTTAAATCCAGCCGGAAAGCGCCACGATGCTGACCAGAAACGAAACCAGCACCACGCCGATTATGATAATGACCGCTATCCTTTGCTTCTTGTTCTGCATTCCCCTATTCATGAATGCCATGGGCTTACACCTCCGTCAATTTGATAAAAGGGTCCGGCACCTCGGTGATGCCGGACCCTTAACGATTAATCAATGCATCTTGGCCTAGCTTGAAACCGTTGGCTCGTTCCCGGCCCGGGGAGTCAGGCGCTACCGCTTGGATCCAACGATAATAGGCTAAAACCTTTTCTTTTTGCGTGCCGCCTCCGATTTTTTCTTTTTCTTCACGCTGGGTTTTTCATAATGATCATGTTTGCGGATATCCTGCATTACTCCAGACTTTTGGCAGGTACGCTTAAAGCGTTTTAGGGCACTGTCCAGAGATTCGTTCTTTCCTACTTTTACCTCACTCATTGTATCCCTCCCCTCAGCTAGCCATATAACCTCTTTATTTTACCTATTTAATTGGGTGGCGTCAACATTAATCCGGCGTCCAGCCTAATATTTTTCCGCCAATCAGGTGATAATGCAGATGCATGACCTCCTGACCGCCGCCGGGGCCAACGTTTGAAATGAGTCTCCAGCCCGGCTGGGCAGTGCCCGCCACTACCGCAGCGGCCTGCGCCGCAAGCTGCAACTGCCCCAACATAGCGGCCTGCTCCGGCACGATCGCGTTTAACGATTCGATATGCTGCTTCGGTATGACCAGCAGGTGTACCGGCGCGCAGGGCTGTATGTCCTTTATCACCACCGCCGCTTCATTCTCATATACGATCTCCGCCGGTATCTCCTTACGCAGGATTTTGCAGAACAAACAATCAGCTGCCATCACGCTTTTCCCTCCGGTATTATATTTAAAGATATATTATATCAAAACTGCTTTTACTGCGCCATGGTTTTTTTCCAATTCGTTTAAGCGCACGCTATACAGGCTGCCGCTTAGCACCTCGCGGCCGGGCGGGACGGGGACCGTAACCTCGATGTAGTTATCGGTCAAAGCCAGCCATTGACCGGGCTTCAGCTCTTTTTCCATCACCACCGTCAGGGTGCGGCCAAGTTGGCTTTCAATAAACTCCCGGCGGTTTTTACGGCCCAGCGCCATCAGGTGATGGCTGCGGGCAGTTTTTGTCGCCTCATCCACCGGATATGGCATGGCCGCGGCCGGGGTACCGGCGCGGCGGGAGTATTTAAATACGTGCAGATCGCTGATGGGCAGAGCGCTCAGCAATTCGCAGGTGGCGGCAAAGTCCTCCTCGCTCTCGCCGGGATAACCCACCATCACGTCGGCGGTAAAAGCCGCGCCGGGGAGCAAAGCGTCCAGCTCTCCGATTAGCCGCCGGTAATCCTCGCGGCGGTAGGGCCGCCCCATCGATTCCAGAATGCTATCGGAACCGCTTTGCAGAGGTATATGGAAGTGACGGCACAGCCTGGGCTCGGCCGCCAGCAGTTCTATCAGTTCGGGATGAAACTCCGTGGGCTCGATCGAGCTCAGCCGCAAGCGGCAGTCAGAGGGCAACTGCGGCAGTAAATATATTAGCAAACGGGCGAGATCCCAGCCGGGCACATCCCGCCCATAATGGCCGGTGTGAATGCCGGTGAGCACTATTTCCCGGTAACCCAGCCCCAGCAGCTGCCAAATCTCGCGCAATACCTCCGAAGGCATTTTGCTGCGCACGGGTCCGCGCGCATATGGCACAATGCAGTAGGAGCAGAAGCTCTCGCAGCCGTCCTGTATCTTTACCAAGGCGCGGCTGCGCTCACCGCGGGTACAGCGCGGCTGTGGCATCAGCTTGTCGGCGGCGGTGGGAGGCGCGATATAGCATACCCGCTTTTTTTCAGCTTGAGATAGATATTCCTCCACCAACGCGGCAATCTGGGGCTTATCGCGGTTACCCACTACCAGGCCGGCATCTTCACTCAATTCCCCGCCGCCCACGGCGGCCATGCAGCCGGTCAGCACGACTAGGGCGTCGGGGCGCAGACGCGCGGCCCGCCGCACCATAGCGCGGGATTTGCGATCGCTCACATGGGTCACGGTGCAGCTGTTGATGATATAGACTTCGGCTTCGTCCCTAAAATCAACCACCCGCCAGCCCCGCCTGAGAAAATCCTCCCGCAGGGCGTCGCTCTCCACCTGATTCACCTTACACCCCAAAGTGTGCAGGGCTACTCGTCCGGCTTCCATAGTAATTCCTTTCCCCTGTGTGTCCACCCCAGGAACGGCAATCGCTTCACTGCTCTGCGCCTAACCCCTTACCCAGGCCGTCAAATTCGTACATGATGGCGGCCAATGCGGCGGGGCCGGCAGTCTCGGTACGCAGGATGCGGGGCCCCAGTCCGGCCAGATGTATGCCGCGGGCTTGGGCCAGCTCGGCCTCTTCGGGGGCAAAACCGCCCTCCGGGCCGACGATGAGATACAGGCTTTGCCCCCGCCAGTCCTCTCTTTGCTGCTGCAATACTTGTTTCAGGCTCCGCGCGGTTTCATTCTCATAGAGCATGATGGCGGGCTGCGCGCCGATCACATTCAGTAATGCATTGAAGCCCAACAGCTCCGCTACCGGGGGAATCGTATTGCGGCGGCATTGCTTGCAGGCTTCCAGCACGATGCTTTGCCAGCGCCGCATCTTTTTTTCCGCCCGCTCCCCGGACAATTCCACTACCGCATGGCGGCTGATAAACGGTTGAAACCCGGCCGCTCCCAGTTCCACGGCTTTTTGCAGGATGGTATCCATGCGCTCGCCTTTGGCCAGCCCCTGGCACAGGATCACCTTCAGCGGGCTCTCGCGCTCTTCGTGCAGCAGTTCAGTCACTTCCGCGATGATTTTTTCCGCGTTCACATCGCGCAGCACGGCGCGGCACACCCCGCCCTGGCCGTCAAAGGCCTCGATTTCCGTGCCCCCGCGTAAGCGCAGCACCTTGCGGATATGGCGGCTCTGTTCACGGTCAAATATTATGGGCTGTCCCTTTTCGGCTATTTTTGCCATAAAAAAGCGGTGCATATCCATTCCCTCCGTTCGCACCGATTTCTTATAATTGTATCATTTTATATCCGCCATGAAAATGCTTAAGTGGCTATTTCATCAATACCGCCCCGATCCATTCGCCGTCCGCGGCTTCCTCGGCCAGCGCGAAGCCTGAGGCCAGCAGCCGGTCTTTCAGCGCTGCCCAGCGCTCATGATTGATCCCCGCGGCAATAAGTTTGCCGCCCTTGGCCAGCACGGCATAAAGCCCTTCCGCCAGGACGGCCAGCAGTTGATCGGTGAGATTGGCTACAATAATATCAAAAGCTGGGGTTTTCTCCTCCGCCAGCGCGTTGAGATCGTCCGGCAGGATGTTTACCTGTGCCTGTACGCCGTTCATGATCACGTTTTCGGTGGCGATGCGCACCGCCAGCTCGTCGTTGTCGATGCCGGTCACGGTACCGGCTCCCAGCCGCGCGGCAGCGATGGCCAGGATACCCGAACCGCACCCCGCATCCAATACGCGGCTGCCGGGAATTATATGGCGCTCCATCTGTTCCAGGCAAAAGCGGGTAGTGGCGTGCTGGCCGGTACCAAAAGCCATATCCGGGTCGATAAGGATAACCACGTCATCTGCCCCGGCTTGGCATTGCTCCCACGAAGGGCTGACCACAATACGGCGGCCCAAACGGAAGCTATGAAAAAATTCCTTCCAGGTGTTTTCCCAATCCTCGTTTTTTACCCGACGGGAAAGAGACGGCAGTCCGCTCCGTGGTCGCGCCTTATTGCCTGCAAATTTAGTTTAATCGCTTCGCTTTTGTCCTCGGAGGCAGGAAAATAAGCTTTTACCGACAGGCACGCCTCCCCACCACCATTTACGCCTGATTGCTCCTCTATCACGACCCCGCCGGAATCCAGGCGATGAAAGAACTCAGCCACCAGGTCAACGTACTGGCTTGCGATCAATACCCTGTATTCGGTCCACTCCATAAAACTTCGCCTTTCCGTGGCGGCGCCTACCCCATAGCGTCCTTGATGCGGGTAAACATGCCCTTCTTTTTGCGCTGCTGCTGGGCACTGTCCTCGTCGTAAAAGTTGGCTAGGGCCTCGCGCTGCTTTTTGCTCAGCTTTTTGGGGATGCTGACGTCCAGTATAACTTTCAGGTCTCCGGAGCGCGTGCTGTTCAGATAAGGAACCCCTTTACCCTTTACGCTGATAACATCGCCGGGCTGACTTCCTTCCGGGATCACCAACCGGTGTTCCGTGCCACCGGGCAATGGAATCTCTATTTCCGTACCCAGTGCCGCCTGCACAAAATCGACCTGCAGATGTCCGATCAGGTTATAGCCTTCACGTTTGAAATGAGGGTGCGGCCGCACCACGATGGTTATATAGAGATCGCCGCTGGGGCCGCCCTGATATCCCTCTTCGCCTTCACCCGCTACCCGCAGGCGGGCGCCGGTGTCGATGCCGGCGGGAATACGGACATTGATGGTGCGGCGCTTGCGCGCCTTGCCGGTGCCTTTACAATTTCTACATGGTTTCTCTATAATCTTGCCCTCGCCCGAACAGCGCGAACAGGTTTTTACGGTTTCAAATTTGCCAAAAGGCGTGCTCTGGGTACTGCGGACCTGACCGCGCCCCTGGCAGGTGGGACACGTCTTTACCCCGCTGTCATCCTCGGCGCCGGAACCCCCGCATTTCTCACATTTTTCGATGCGCATCAATTCCATGTCTTTTTGGATGCCAAACAGCGATTCCTCAAAGGTTATATCCATGCGGGTCTCGCGGTCGGCCCCCCGCTGTGGGCCGCGACGCCCGCGCCCGCCCCCGCTGCTGAAAAAGAGATCAAACAAATCGCTAAAGCCGCCCATACCGGCGCCGCCCATATTGAAATCAAAGCCTCCGGGGCCGCCGCCCTTGGTGGGGTCGAAAGCGTCATGGCCATGGCGGTCGTAGAGCGCGCGCTTTTGCGGATCGCTCAACACCTCATAGGCTTCGTTGATTTCCTTAAACTTTTCGCCCGCGTTGGGATCATCCTTATTCAAATCGGGATGGTATTTTTTCGCCATGGCGCGATAAGCTTTCTTCAGTTCCTCCGCCTCAACATCGCGCTTGACGCCTAAAAGATCGTAATAGTCACGTTTGTCTGCCATATAATTCTTCCCTCTCCCTGCTCTGTGAAACGCTATGCCCGGCGCTGCACACCAAAAAATGCGCAGCGCCGGGCGGCTATTTTACAACGGTTTACTGATCATCCTCGGGGATATCGTAATCAGCATCAAAGATATCATTGGCTCCGTCGGCCTGACCGGCGGCCTGCTCATAGAGTTTGGTAGTAAAGGCATACATGCTGTTGGCCAGCGCTTCGGTCTTTTTCTCGATCTCTTCCAGATAATCGTCCTTCAAGGCTTCCTTCAAATCGTTGATGGCGCTGTTTATGCTCTCCCGATCGGCATCATCGATGGTCTCCTCGTTCTCCTTGAGCACCTTTTCCGCCTGATATATCATGCTGTCGGCGGAATTGCGCACTTCGATTTCATGCAGGCGCTTTTCATCCTCCTCGGCAAATTTCTCTGCATCCTGCACCATGCGGTTAATGTCCTCATCCGACAGTCCGGTGGAAGCAGTGATGGTGATGCGCTGCTCCTTATTGGTGGCCATATCCTTGGCGGTAACGTTGACGATGCCGTTGGCGTCGATATCAAACTTGACCTCGATCTGCGGTACGCCGCGCGGCGCCGGAGGCAGGCCGGTGAGCTGAAAGCGCCCCAAAGTCACATTATGCTCCGCCATCTTGCGCTCGCCCTGCAACACATGGATATCGACCGAAGGCTGATTGTCGGCGGCGGTGGTAAATACCTGGCTCTTCGCCACCGGAATGGTGGTGTTGCGGTCTATGATGCGGGTGAATACCCCGCCCAGGGTCTCGATGCCCAGCGACAGCGGCGTCACGTCCAACAGTACGACGTCGGTGATATCGCCGGACAGCACCGCGCCCTGGATGGCTGCGCCCACCGCCACCACCTCATCCGGATTTACGCCCTTAAAGGGCTCTTTGCCAATGAAATTCTTCACCGCGTCCTGTACCGCGGGGATACGGGTGGAGCCGCCCACCAAAATCACCTTATCGATCTGGGCGGGCTTGAGCCCTGCGTCTTTCATGGCCTGACGGGTAGGGCCCATCGTTTTTTCCACCAGATCGGCGGTCATATCATTAAATTTCGCCCGGCTTAGGGTACGCTCCAGATGCAGCGGCCCTTCCGCCGTAGCGGTGATATACGGGATGTTTATTTTCCGCGGTGGTGGAACTGGACAACTCATGCTTCGCTTTTTCAGCCGCTTCCTTTAAACGATGCAGCGCCATCTTGTCGCTCTTTAAGTCGATATTGTTATCGCGCTTGAATTCCGCCGCCAGCCAGTCGATGATCTTATCATCAAAATCATCGCCGCCCAGACGGTTGTTGCCGGAGGTGGCCTTGACTTCGATTACGCCGCCGCCGATCTCCAGGATCGATACGTCAAAGGTGCCGCCACCCAAATCGAATACCATGATGGTCTGGCCATCTTCTTTGTCCAGCCCGTAAGCCAGCGCCGCGGCGGTAGGCTCGTTGACGATGCGTAGCACCTCCATACCGGCTATCTTGCCGGCATCCTTGGTGGCCTGCCGCTGTGCGTCGGTAAAATAGGCCGGGACGGTGATAACCGCCTGGGTGATCTTTTCACCCAGATATGCCTCGGCATCGGTTTTTAATTTTTGCAGCACCATGGCCGATATTTCCTGCGGAGAATAACTCTTATCATCAATCTTTACTTTATAATCAGTACCCATCCTGCGCTTAATGGAAAGCACCGTGCGCTCCGGGTTAGTCACTGCTTGACGCCGGGCCACGCGCCCTACCAAACGCTCCCCACTTTTGGAAAACCCCACTACTGACGGAGTGATCCTTTCACCTTCCGCATTGGTGATGACCATGGCATCGTTGCCTTCCATCACCGCGATGGCGGAGTTAGTGGTTCCTAAATCAATTCCTACTACTCTTCCCATTATTATGCACCTCCAAGTTTATTATAAAATTTGATGGTTTACGTTAGCCAAGTCCTCTATATCAGCCGCTGACTCTGACCAATGCGGGCCGAAGCAGTCGATCCCAAATTTTGTATCCCTTTTGCATTTCCTCTATAATCATATTTTCTTCCATATCCTCACGGGGCTCTACCATCAAGGCCTGATGCACCTGCGGATCGAAGGGCTGTCCCTCCGTTTTAACCGGCTCTATTCCTTCACTTTTCAATATCTCTTCAAGGTTCTTAGCTGTGAGTTCCACCCCTTTGGTGAGAGCCGCCAAATCCCGGCTGCGCTCACACTCGGCCAAAGCCCGCTCCAAATCATCCATTACGTTGAGCAGCCGCTTCAGCAGGGATTCGGTGCCGTAGCGCACATATTCCTCACGTTCCCGCTGGCTGCGCTTCTTCATATTGTCTATCTCGGCCAGCGCCCGCAGATAAAGATCGTAATTCTTTTGCTTTTCCTGCTGTAATGTTTCTATCAGGCTCTGCTGCTGTTCCACGGTCAAGGTATCCTCCGCCTCCGCGGCGGCCACCATCTCTTGGTCCGCTTCGCGGCTCTCCCCGGCCTTGGCTTCCAACAGCTCTTCAGTTTCCGGAACGGTTTCTTTGTTTTTATCCTTCCTGCCCATCACATCACCTGCTCAAATAAATTTTTTACATCGCTTTATACAATGCTTAATAATATGATTTCAAAATCTCCTGCAGAATATTGCGCACCGCCTCAACCGTACCGGCAGCTTTGCCGTAAGCCATGCGCACCGGGCCTATAAGCCCGATACGCCCCGGTTCGTCGCTACTCTTCCAGGAGCTTAATACCATGCTTAAGTCCTGAATGTCCTCCGAACGGTTTTCTTTGCCGATAAGGATATCCACATCGTCATCCTTTAACTGCGCCGGAATCATCCCGCGCAGCAAGTCTTCCTCCTCCAGAATCATCAGGATACGATGGAGCTTCTCCACATCCTTGAATTCCGGCTCCTTCAAAATATTCAGCGCTCCGCTGACCAGTAGCTTTTCGTCATTTTTGTTGTCTAAAACATCGTCGATGGAGTCCAGCATACGATCGATCAATCGGCGCTTTTGACTCAGCTCGGAGCGCAACTTGCGCAGATCGGTTTTTTTCAGCTCTGCCATGCGCCGGCCGCGCAGGATGTTATTAAACTGTTCCCCGATCTGCTGAAGATCCTCCATTTTAACCGACTCCGGCAGACTCATGCGGCGGTGAAGCACCAGCCCGTTGTCGCTGAGCAACAGCACCAGGGCTTCATGACTGTTTAGCGGCACCAGTTGCAAATAACGAAACTGACTGATCCTAAGCGGCGGCACCACAATAAATGCCGCATAATTGCTCACCCGCGCCATGAACTGGACCACTTCGGATACTACTTGCTGCCAGTCATGCTCCTCGCTGTTCAGCGCCGCATAGAGCGCTTCCATCTCCTCGGCGCTGATGTTCTCCTTTTCCATCATCCAGTCGACATAATAGCGAAACCCCAGTTGTGAAGGAATACGTCCCGCCGAAGTATGGGGTTGTTCCAGATACCCCATCATTTCCAAATCCGCCATCTCGTTGCGCACCGTGGCCGCGCTGATATTCATCGCGTGCTTGCGCACCACGGTACGTGAGCCCACCGGCTCGGCCGTCTCGATATAGTCCCTTATTATGGACTCCAAAATAAGCTTTTTCCTCTCATCCAGGCTCATGTGCTCATCACCTTCTGTTAGCACTCGTCGCCGTCGAGTGCTAATGAACTACTAAAAAAATAGCACCTGCTGGAACTTTTGTCAATAGTTTAGGTGAAATATATCGAGTTAATCGATACGACGCAATATTTATCCCGGCGCACTACGATTCAAGATGCTCGATATACGGTTTACAGCAGGCGTTCAAAAACCTGATTGGATAAGAAAAAGCCCTGTTCGCTGAGGCGCAACCGTTCCCCGGCGGCTTCCAGCAAACCTGCCGCAATGCAGCGGCGCAGCCCGGCGTGCTGCTCCGGGGTCAGTTCCGCCCCAAAACGGGCTTGCAGCGCCGCCGGATCCACACCCGCGTTCATACGCAAGCCCATTATCATGGCTTCGGTCAGCAGCCCGGACGCATCCATAGTCTCGATGGCCTCGGGCGCGGGCAACGCCCCGCCCGCATCGCTATAAGCCCGCAGGTCCTGCGGGTTTCGGCAGCGCCGCCCGGCCCGGCGGCTGACCGCGCCGGCGCCAATCCCCAGATAGTCCTTCATTTGCCAGTAGCCGGTATTATGGCGGCACTCATAGCCGGACAGAGCGAAATTTGAGATTTCATATTGGGCATATCCCGCTTTTTTCAACTCCAGCCGGGTCATATCATACATTTCCGCCTGAATATCCTCCTCCGGCAGCACCAGTTCACCTGCCGCCACCTGACGCGCCATGGGGCAGGCGTCATCCAACTGTAAAAGATAAGCGGAAATATGTGTACAGCCGGTAGCCGCCGCCTGCGCTATATTTTCCTGCCAGGCGGCCATACTCTGCCCCGGCAGTCCATAGATCAGGTCGAGGTTAACATTTTGAAAGCCGGCCTCCTTGGCGGCGGCAATGAGCTGATTGCTGTGCTGTACCGAATGGCTGCGTCCCAGCAATTTCAGTTCGTCGTCGTTAAAACTCTGCACGCCTATCGACAGCCGGTTTACTCCGGCTTCCTGCAGCCCATAAAGCTCCGGCAACGTTAAAGTAGCCGGATTAATCTCCAACGAAATCTCCGGCTGCTCCATAAAACGATATAGCTCCCGCGCCCTCATGACCAGTAATTTAATTTCGCTTGCCGGTATCAGGCTGGGTGTACCTCCTCCGAGATACATAGTTTCAAATTCATGCTCCTGCCAGCCTGTGGCCGCCGCTTGAAGTTCCCGCATCAGCCCGCGGGCATAATCGATGCGCCGGGGCAAAGCGTGGCCGCTCTCAGAATAAAAGTCACAATAGGCGCATTTGCGCAGGCAAAACGGGATATGCAGGTAGAGCAGCGCCGGCGCGGACACGGCTACTTGTCCCCTTCTATATCCATAATGCTCATGAAGGCATCGCGCGGGACTTCCACCCGGCCAATTTGTTTCATGCGCTTTTTGCCCTCTTTCTGCTTTTCCAGCAGCTTTTTTTTACGGCTGATGTCACCGCCGTAACATTTGGCGATAACATCCTTGCGCATGGCCTTTACGCTTTCGCGGGCGATGACCCGGTTGCCGATGGCGGCCTGAATGGCGACTTCGTACATCTGCCGCGGAATGATGCGGCGCAGGCGGTCGACCAGCGCGCGGGACCGATAATAGGAGTTGTCACGGTGCATAATAGTGCTCAAGGCATCCACAGTATCGCCGTTGAGCATGATATCCAGCTTAATGAGGTCGGATTCCTGATAATCGCTCAGCTCATAGTCCAGCGAAGCATAGCCTTTACTGCGGGATTTCATATTGTCAAAGAAATCATACAGGATCTCGCCCAGCGGCAGCTCGTAATGCAGCATTACCCGCTGGGGACTCAAATATTCCATGGTGGTAAACTTGCCGCGTTTTTCCTGACACAGTTCCATGATGGCGCCAATGAACTCGGAGGGCAGCATGATAGTCGCCTTTACATAGGGCTCCATGATTTTTTCGATGCGCTGTGGCTCCGGCCAGCGCGACGGATTTTGCACCATCACCACACTGCCATCGGTCAGCAAAATGCGGTATATAACGCTGGGAGCGGTAGCCAGCAGGTTCAAATCATATTCCCGTTCCAGCCGCTCACGCACAATCTCCATGTGTAAAAGCCCCAGGAATCCGCAACGGAAACCAAAGCCCAGCGCATCCGAGCTTTCCGGCTCATAGTACAGGGAGGCATCGTTTAGCTTAAGTTTTTCCAAAGCCTCCCGCAGGCGATCAAATTCGCTGTTTTCAAGAGGATACAGCCCGCAAAACACTACCGGCCTGGCTTCCTTATAGCCGGCCAGCGGAGCGGGTGCGGGATATGCGGCATTGCTGATGGTATCACCCACCCGGGTATCGGCCACATTTTTCACCGTCGCGGCCAGATAGCCCACCTCTCCCGCGGCCAGCGTTTCCACCTGCACCATGTAAGGGGTGAAAACGCCCAGCTCGGTCACTTCAAATTGCTTACCCGTGGACATCATTACGATCATATCGCCCTTGTTTACTCTGCCGTTTTCCACCTTGATATACGATATGGCACCCTTGTAGGGGTCAAAATACGAATCAAAGATCAGGGCCTGTAACGGCAGCTCGGGATCGCCCTTTGGCGGCGGTATCTGCTTCACCAGCGCCTCCAATACCTCGTCCACTCCGGTGCCCAGCTTGGCCGAGATGGGCAGCACATCCTCCGCCGGGATGCCCAGCACGTTTTCTATTTCGGTGCACACCCCTTCCGGATCGGCGCCGGGCAGGTCAATTTTGTTGGCCGCGCCGATGATCTCCAAATCGAGATCCATCGCCATATACACATTGGCCAGCGTCTGGGCCTCAATGCCCTGTGAGGCGTCCACCACCAGCAAGGCCCCTTCACAGGCGGCCAGGCTGCGCGATACCTCATAGGAAAAGTCTACATGGCCGGGGGTGTCGATAAGGTTTAGAATATAAGTGTGCCCATCCCGGGCTTTATAGTTAAGGCGCACGGGCTGCAATTTGATGGTGATGCCCTTTTCCCGTTCCAGGTCCATCTTGTCCAAAAACTGTTCCCGCATCTCGCGCTCGCTGAGCGCGCCGGTAAACTGCATCAGACGATCGGCCAGGGTGGACTTGCCGTGGTCGATATGCGCGATTATACTGAAATTGCGAATGTTGGACTGCACCTGATGACCTCCGTAAAAAAGCATTATACGCTATTATACACCTCGGGAGCGAGCTAGGGAAACAATTTAAAAAGGAGCTGTCCCCAGCTCCCCTAGCCTGTAACGCCAGCTCCTTAAACCCTTTCGCCCCATTTACTCCTTGAATTTAACCAGATATTCCCGCGTGCGGGTGTTGATGCCCCAGCTGGCATCTACCAGCTTAGCGGTCAGGTAGCCGCGGATGTTATCATCCAAGTCTGAGTTGGTGTAATCAAGCAACAGGAACAGGCAACGCAAAATCGCGCTCATGTTTGCCATCATCCGCTCCGGCGGAACTTTTTTCAGCAGCTCGTCCTTACGCCCGTAATAATAAACCATGCGGCGAATGACCCACGCCATCTCCGCATTGCTCCACCGGCTCTGCGCCAGCAATTCATCGAGCAGCGCTTCGGGGCCATGCTGGAATTCCCTTTCCTCCATGGCTTTCCACTCTTCACTGTTCATAATGGTGGGATGAATATAAAATATCCCTTTTTCCGCTTCCATATGTATTACTCCTTAGTCATTGCTTATAATCCTTACCGCGCCGGCATAGGATCTATCATAATACGATTCATCCATCGAGGTGTATATAACGCCGCCGCTGCGGGGGGAACTGGAGTGAATAAACTGCCAGTCGCCGACGTAAATCCCCACATGGTCGATTATGTTGCTGCGGCAACGGAAAAATACCAGATCGCCCGGTTGTAATTCCTCACTGCTCACCGGCGTTCCGTTATCATACTGCCCATCGGCGGAACGGGATAAACTGTAGCCGAATTGTTTAAACACGTAAGTGGTGAAGCCGGAGCAATCAAATCCACCCGGGCCGGAACCGCCGTAGGCGTAAGGCGTACCTATAAATCCGTCGGCAAAGGTGAGCAGATCGTGCGCCTGGGGGCTGCGGGCTTCGCCGCGGGAGGAAACCACCGTGCCGTCACTGAGATCAACGGTCTTTTCCGCCTCTACCATCAACTGCTGTCCGGCCTCCAAGAAATCCCCGCTGAGGCCATTTAAGGCCCTGAGTTTCCTGGCCGTTATGTTATGCGCGTCGGCGATGGAGTAAAGGCTGTCTCCCAACTGAACGGTGTAATAGACCGGCGGGATCACCTGTAGCTCTTGCTGAGCGATAACGGGCTCCGGCGCAACTGTTTCCTCAGGGATTATGACCAGCACCTGGCCGATCTGTAATGAATCGTCGTTTAAGCCGTTTAAGTTTTTAATGGTGTCAACCGCCACATGATATTGCCGGGAAATATTCCACAGGGTGTCTCCCGCGGCCACGGTATAGGTGACGCCGGCGGCCTGCGCGGGTGATGCCAGCAGTATGAGTGCGAGTATGGCGCCGCTTAATCCCAAGGCTATTGTCTTCATCGTTTACTAACCTGCCTTTCCGTGGGCCCAACGAAAATAAACCCCAGCACGGTCACGAATCCACATTTACATTCTACTCAACCATAGTTATTAAAATTATACTATATTTTCCTGCGTTTAGCCAGTCTATTCTCAATGTTTTTCATTTCTGCTTCATCAATAGTTGATAATCCCAACGTTTCTCGCATATTGCCGCTTCCGGCCCCATGAAAATCGGAGCCTCCGGTGACCAGCAGGCCATATCGCCGCGCCGTCTCACGGTATTTAAGGGTCTGTTTCTCGGAGTGCTGCGGATAGTGGCATTCCAGCCCTTCTACCCCCAGGGCAATGATCTCGTCCAGCAATTCCTGGCGGCGTATCAGGCCGGGATGGGCCAGCACCGGCAATCCTCCCGCTTTCTTTATCATAGCCACCGCTTCGGAAGGAGCAAATTCATACCGCGGCACATAGGCAGGCCGCCCGCGCCCGATATAGCGTTGAAATGCCTCCAGCACGGAAGCCACAGCGCCGTGCGCCATCAATACCCGCGCGATGTGGGGACGCCCGATCTGCTCCCCCCGCGCCACGGCCAGCACCTCTGCCATGTCAATGTCCTGCCCTAATGACCGCAGCTTGTCTACTATTTGTTCCGCCCGCCGGCGGCGCAGGGCGCGCAATTCGCTCAGCCGCTGCGCCAAAGCCGCGTCCTCGTAGTCGATATAGTAGCCCAAAATATGGACTTCTTCCCCTTTATACTCGGTATTGAGCTCTATGCCCGGAATAAACGCGATTGGCAGTGCCGCATCACGGCAATGAGCCTGGGCCGCGGCCAAGCCTTCGACCGTATCATGGTCGGTCAGCGCCACTCCGCCCAGACCGGCGGCCACCGCAGCATCCAGCAGCCCGACCGGGCTCAGCAAGCCGTCGGAAGCATAACTGTGCGTATGCAAATCGTATTTCATGATATATCATCCACTTCCCGCTTTGCCTTGTCCCTGTTATGCCTGAACGCCACCGGGTAACGGCTGTATTTCAGGCCAGGTTCCGCTCCAGCAGCCGCAACGCGTTGCCGCCGGTGATAAGCGCTATCTCCCGCGCCGTAAAACCGCGCCGTTTCATCTCCGCCAACAGGGCCGGGTACTCCTCAACTCCGCTCAGCGCCAGGTCATTATCTGCCGCTCCGTCAAAATCCGAGCCCAAGGCCAGATGCTCCGCCCCGATTTGCTCCGCCGCGTATACCAGGTGGTCCACCAATCGGCTCAATGTGGGACGGCTGGGGTCTATAAAAAACTTTACCTGATTGAAACCGATCACGCCACCATTTTCTCGTAAAATTTCCAGCTGTTTATCCTTCAGGTTTCTTGGGTGCGGGCATAACGCTGCGGTATTGCTGTGGCTGACCATAACCGGACGGGGAAAAAGGTCCAGCACTTCGTAAAAGGCGGTTTCTCCCAGATGCGACAGGTCCAGCAACATGGGCAGGTGTTCTATTCTTTTCACCAGCTCACGCCCGGCACGGCTCAGGCCCCGCGCTGTGCCGGCGCCTTTGCAACCGGCGGCAAAAATGTTGTCATAATTCCAGGTGAGCCCTAGAGAGCGCAGTCCCATTTGGTATAGTTGTTCTAATATTTCCATACTGCGGGGGATGCAATCGGCTCCTTCCAGATGCAGCAGCAGCGCTATCCGGTCGCCGTCCGGCTGCCAATCCGACCATTTTTGAAGCACATACGCCCGTCCGGCGTTTTGCTCCGCCTGCCGCATAAAGCACCCGGCCTGCCGCATGATATCCTCCAGGGCTTCTTGCTGGCGGGTAAAACGGCTGTACATAGCCAATATTTGTCCTTTTACCCCCGCTTCCCTAGCCCGCCGTAGATCGAACTGTAGCCGGTTTTCATTCAGTCCCCCGCCCTTATCGCTCAACACGGATATGGTATCACAATGCAGGTCGATTATCATCGCTCACACTTTTAACCCCTCATCGTGCTTTGTCCCATTAAAAAATAAAAGACCTGCTAATCGCAGGCCTGATATAACCAACCGATGAGCGGCCATTCGTCATGACCGCGATTCCACGATAAGCTTAATCGCAGTGCGTTCCTCACCATCGATTATAATGTCTGTAAACGCTGGTATACAAACCAGGTCCATCCCGCCGGGAGCTACGAAGCCGCGCGCAATGGCAATGGCTTTTACCGCCTGATTTATGGCGCCGGCTCCGATAGCCTGGATTTCCGCGCTTCCTTTTTCCCGGAGCACCCCCGCCAATGCGCCCGCAACCGAATTTGAGCTAGACTTTGCTGAAACTTTTAATACTTCCATATGTGTTTCCTCCCCAATCAAATCTCTTGCTTTAACTGAAACTGTAGCTTAGCTAGGTCTTTAACAAACTATATTCTAAACTGTTTCAAAAATTCCTGCCGGTTTTTTGTGAAAACAAGAATTATTAAAAGTTTCTGAACCTCACTTTTCTCCCGCCTGCTCCTGTAGGGAAAAACGGCGAATGGAGATTGCCTTATCGCTTTCATCATCCAGCGTTATAATAACCCCTTCCATGCGCGCGGGGCCGCCCGCCACCTCGAAGCGCGACGGCAAACCGGTGACAAAGCGTTTCAGTACCGCTTCCTTGTCCATTCCTATAATCGAATCGATGGGGCCGCTCATGCCCAGGTCGGTGATATAAGCCGTTCCCCCCGGCAAAATGCGTTCATCAGAGGTCTGCACATGGGTATGGGTGCCGAATACCGCGCTCACCCGGCCATCGACATAATTGGCAAAGGCGGTTTTTTCCGAGCTGGCCTCGGCGTGAAAATCGATGAGGATAATATCAGCCTTATCGCCTATCTCCACTAAAATTTCATCTATTTTCTGAAAGGGGCAATCCAGCGGGGGCATGAAAACCCGCCCCGACATATTTATAACCGCTATGCGCTTGTTAAAGCCCGCACGGTAAATATGATAGCCCTGGCCGGGACAGCCGGCGGGATAATTGGCCGGCCGGATCAAGCGGGGCTCATCGTCGATGATACTGAATATATCCTTGTTGTCCCACACATGATTGCCCATGGTGATCACATCTACGCCCAGGTTCAACAGGTTTTCCTTTATCTCACGGTTAATTCCGCGCCCGGCGGCCGCGTTTTCGCCGTTCGCAACGATGAACCCAATGTTCTCCTCCCGCTGCAGGCGGGAAAGCTCCCGCTCCAGGATGCGCCTGCCCGGTTTACCTACGATATCTGCCACTGCTAAAATATTCAAATGCCATCCACCCCCTCATATATAGATTATAGCCATTTAAGGTCCATGCAGCAAAACATATGCCATAAAATATGAACCGGCTCCGCCGACATAAGCGACGGAGCCGGTAAAATGACGTTAAGTGATTAAGCTACTTGGCATACTCGGTTTGACGGGTCTCGCGGATAACGACCACCTTTATCTGTCCGGGATAGTCAAGATCCTGCTCCACCTTGCGGGCAATTTCACGCACCAGGGTAATGGATTCCAGGTCGTCGATCTCGTCCGGCTTTACCATGATACGGATCTCCCGTCCGGCCTGGATAGCATACGATTTGTCCACGCCGGCAAAGGACTCGGCCAGATGCTCCAGCTTCTCCAAACGCTTGATATAGGCTTCCAGTGTTTCCCGACGCGCTCCCGGCCGGGAGGCGGACAGGGCATCCGCTGCCTGCACCAGCACCGCTTCGATGGTGGAGGCTTCAACATCTCCGTGATGGGCTTCGATACAGTGGATAACCCCGGATGACTCGTTGTATTTTTTCGCCAGATCCACGCCGATCTCCACATGGGGCCCCACTACTTCATGGTCTACCGACTTGCCGAGGTCGTGCAGCAGGCCGCCGCGTTTGGCCAAAGCCACGTCGGCGCCCAGTTCCGCCGCCATCACACTGGCCAGATGCGATACCTCAATGGAATGGCGCAATACGTTTTGTCCATAGCTGGTGCGGTATTTAAGGCGCCCCAGCAGCCTTATGATTTCCTGATGCAGGCCGTGCACTCCGGTTTCAAAGGCCGCCTGCTCACCCACCTCACGCAGCTCCTGCTCGATTTCCCGCCGCGCCTTTTCCACCATATCCTCTATACGGGCCGGATGAATGCGACCGTCGCCCACCAGATTGCCCAGCGCCACACGCGCGATTTCACGGCGCACCGGATCAAAGGAGGACAGGATAACGGCTTCCGGCGTGTCGTCGATAATCAAGTCAACCCCGGTAAGGTTTTCAAACGCCCTGATGTTGCGGCCCTCACGTCCGATAATGCGCCCTTTCATTTCATCGTTGGGCAGCGGCACTACGGATACCGTGGTTTCGGAGACCACATCGGCCGCGCATTTCTGGACGGCCAGGGTCACTATGTTTCTGGCCTTCTTGTCCGCGTCCTCTTTGGCTTCGTTCTCGATGGAGCGGATCAATAGCGCCGTCTCCTGCCTTATCTGCTGTTCGACATTGCTGAGCAAAAGCGCCTTGGCTTCTTCGGAACTGAGGCCGGACAATCGCTCCAGCTCCTTGAGCTGGCTGGTAAGAAGGAGCTGCAGGTCTTGCTGGGTCTTTTCGATATCTTTTTCCTTTTCCAGATGCTGCTGTTCCCGGCGCTCTATATTGTCGATTTTTTTATCCAGCGCCTCTTCTTTCTGCTGTAGCCTGCGCTCCAGACGATCCAACTCACGGCGGCGTTCGCGCGCTTCCTTTTCGACCTCCTGACGGTTGCGGTGGACTTCCTCTTTGGCATTAAGCAGCACTTCCTTTTTAACCGCTTCCGCCTCTTTCTGGCTCTCCTCCAGCAACCGCTCGGCCTCGGCCTCGGCGGTGCCGATACGGCTTTCGGCCAATATCCTGCGGAGATAGTACCCGCCTCCCGCGCCGGCCAGCAATGCCACTACCAATGCTATTGTTGCATAAAGAAAACTAATAATGTATATCACCCCCTGCTGAAATAATAAGAATCATTGCCCTGCCGGGCAATGCAAAAAGCCGAGTCATCACCCGGCTTTTCCATAAACCCCATCTGTCACTCGCTTATACGCCCAAAACCAGCCGCTCCGGTTCTCCTTATTTAGAACCGTCAGTCCATTTTGCGCTCAAAACTGCTTACTCTCAAGTCAGACCATAAATATATATTTCATGACGAATCGAAATTTTTTATAGAAACTGCCAGGTTCAAAAACGTTCAGAATTATATATATTAACTGCCGCCCAGAATAAAAAAGACAAATCGGGCCACTAAAAGCCTATTGATTATTCTAGGCATTATTGTCAAGGCTGTCAAGCATCTTGTGGTGAAAGCTTGCCGCTTAACTGCAGGCTCTTTTCTTTCAACTGCTGGCTGAGCCGCGCCATGACCTCGGGGTTGGTTTTCAGGTATTCCTTGGAATTCTCGCGCCCCTGCCCCAGGCGTTCGCCTTCATAGGCATACCAGGCGCCGCTGCGCTGAACCAGTTCATAAGCGGTTGCCATATCCAGCACATCGCCTTCCTTTGATATCCCGGCACCGTACATGATATCAAATTCCGTGCTCTTAAAAGGCGGCGCCACTTTATTCTTTACCACCTTGGCCTTGGTGCGGCTGCCTACGATATCGGTCCCATTTTTTATGGCTTCGCCCTTGCGCACCTCCAACCGGACCGATGAATAAAATTTCAGTGCGCGGCCCCCGGCCGTGGTTTCGGGATTGCCGTATATCACACCAATCTTTTCGCGGATTTGGTTGATAAAGATTACTACCGCGTTCGATTTGCCGATATGGGCGGTCAGCTTGCGCAGCGCCTGCGACATCAGCCGGGCCTGCAACCCCACATGGGCATCCCCCATGTCGCCGTCCAGTTCCGCCCGGGGCACCAGCGCCGCCACCGAATCGATGACTACTATATCCACCGCCCCGCTGCGCACCAGAGCCTCACATATTTCCAGCGCCTGTTCGCCGCTGTCCGGCTGCGATACTAAAAGGTTGTCTATATCTACGCCTAACCGATGGGCATAAAGCGGATCCAAAGCATGTTCCGCATCGATAAAGGCGGCCATGCCGCCTTCCTTCTGCGCCTGCGCCACCGCATGCAAAGCCACCGTGGTCTTGCCGGAGGATTCCGGCCCGAAGATCTCCACCACGCGGCCGCGGGGAAAACCGCCCACCCCCAGCGCCGCATCCAAGGAAATGCAGCCGCTCGATATGGCATCTATCTGCATGGAGCTGTTTTCGCCCAGCCGCATTATGGAGCCCTTGCCGAATTGTTTCTCGATCTGTCTAATGGCGTTATTTATGGCCTCAGTTTTACCGTCAAAGGTCTGCTGTTCGCTCATAATATGTATCCTCCTTAATAATGCTTTAGTTCAGCTTATGTTATGGCCTTTGTTCTGTCAAGTGTGTTTTTAGGAAGCCATTTAACCTTTAAACATCAGGGCAAGGACTGCCACAATAGCTCCAAGGCGGCCCATGACGTCTGGCGGCGTATTTCG
Source organism: Syntrophomonadaceae bacterium (assembly GCA_030526885.1). Lineage (GTDB taxonomy): Bacteria > Bacillota > Syntrophomonadia > Syntrophomonadales > Syntrophomonadaceae > JAUNBV01. Next base: position 1,817 of record JAUNBV010000007.1, on the reverse strand, counting down.
CCTCTATCCCCCAAAAACCGGTATTCCTTGACCTCAATCCGGCCCTCTCCGGCCACGGCGATATAGACCAGGCCCACGGGTTTTTCCTCCGTCCCCCCGCCGGGCCCGGCGATGCCGGTTATGCTCACAGCATAATCGGTACCCGACACCTCAAGCATGCCGAGAACCATTTCCCGTGCGGTTTCCGGGCTCACCGCGCCATAACGCTTGAGCGTTTCCGGCTGCACCGCCAGCAGCCTGGTTTTGCTCTGATTGCTGTAAGTGACCACCCCGCCCCAGAATACCAGCGAACTGTTGGGGACCTCGGTCAGCATCCGCGCCACCATCCCGCCGGTGCAGGACTCAGCCGTGGACAGCGTCTTATCGCGACGCCACAGTTTGTCCAAAACCTTCATCAGTAAATCATGCTCATCCATGCAACTGCCCTCCGCTGATGAAACCCGCCATCCTTACATATTATTATCCTATAGCTTATTATAACTCATTGTGCCGCCATCCCACAACCGGCCACCGGCGAGGGGTAACTAAACTTAAAAACCGTTTCCAGTTCTTCGCGGCTTAAGGTTTCGTCATACCGCAGTTGTTCCGCCAGGCGGTTCAAGGTTTGCTGGGCGGTCAGCAGCAAGGCGCGGGTGTCTTCCTCCAGCCGGGTAATGATGGAGCGGCTTTCTTCAAAGCGTACCTCCACCGGCAGTTGCTCCGTATTGACTATCCCCAGCGAGGACAGGCCAGCTTTTATGATATTTTCCGCCAGCTGCCAGGCCTGGTCGTAATCGTTGACCGCGCCGCTGCTGCGACAGCCCAGGCACATCTCCTCCGCTACCGCTCCCGCCAGGGCCACTTTGATCTGTTGTTCAAATTCAGCCAGGGTGTGCAGGTATTTGTCCCGGGCCGGCGCCTTACGCATAAAACCCAGGGCGCGGCCGCGCGGGATGATGCTAACCGCCGTTACCGAACCGGGTTCTGTCAACTCGCTTACCAGGGCATGGCCGGCTTCGTGGCAGGATACCCTTATTAATTCCTCAGGCTCTAGCTGCCGTTCCAGCTTCTCGCCCATCAAAACCTTATCCAAGGCTTCATTCATATGACGCTGGTCTATCACCCCTACCCCGTCCCGCATGGCCAGGATGGCCGCCTCATTGGTCAGGCTTTCCAGATGGGCGCCGGAAAAGCCGAAACTCGCGCGGGCTATTTCCGGTAAATCGACATCCTCGGCCAGAGGCTTATTGCGGCTGTGCAGCTTAAGGATACTTTCCCGCCCCCGGCGATCCGGCAAATCTACCTGCACCTGCCGGTCAAAACGCCCCGGCCTGAGCAGGGCCGAATCCAAGATATCCGGCCGGTTAGTGGCGGCCATAATCAGTAGCCGCGGCTCCACATCGGGCGCAATGCCGTCCATTTCCACCAACAGCTGATTCAAGGTCTGGTCATATTCCATATGTCCGCTGTTGCTGCCGCGCCTGGCTCCGAGGATGTCCAGCTCATCAATAAAAATGATGGCCGAATGCAGCTTCTGGGCTTTGGCCTGCTGCCGGGCGTCCTGAAACAGCTTGCGTATTCGACGCGCGCCCATTCCGGCATATACCTCAATAAAATCCGAACCGGCCGCGCTAATAAAGGCCGAACCGGTAAAACCGGCTGCGGCCCGGGCCATCAGGGTCTTGCCCGTTCCCGGCGGCCCCACCAGCAGAATGCCCTTAAGCGGCCGGATGCCCATGCGGGCTATATGGTCCGCCTGCACCATGAAATCCAGCGCCTCTTTAAGCTCCCGTATCGCCGTTTCCTGTCCGCCGATATCCTCGAAGCCCAGCGCCGGT
>JAUNBV010000146.1 GCA_030526885.1 Syntrophomonadaceae bacterium | reverse complement strand
CATAAATTTCGATGTCAACCGGGGCGAAGTGGTGTGCATTATCGGCATCAGCGGCTCCGGCAAATCAACCCTGCTGCGCTGTATAAACTTATTGGAAAGCCCCACCTCCGGGGAAATCCATTATCACGGCGAAAATATTTTGTCCAACAAGCTTAGCGCCGCCCAATACCGCACCAAACTGGGCATGGTGTTTCAGCAGTTCAACCTGTTCAACAACCTCACTGCCTTAAAGAACTGCACCGTGGGACAGACCAAGGTGTTGAAGCGAAATAAAGAGGAAGCCGAAGCCACTGCCATGAAGTATTTGGATCTGGTAGGGATGTCCGCCTTTATCAATGCGCGTCCGGCCCAGCTTTCCGGTGGTCAAAAGCAGCGCGTGGCCATTGCCCGCGCCCTGTCGATGGAACCGGACGCTCTGCTGTTTGACGAGCCCACCAGCGCGCTGGACCCCGAAATGGTCGGAGAAGTGCTCAAGGTAATGCGCACTTTGGCTGAAAGCGGCCTTACCATGATTATCGTCACTCACGAAATGGCCTTTGCCCGCGATGTGGCCGACCGCGTGGTATTTATGGACCGGGGCGTCATTGTGGAGGATGACAAGCCGGAGGTCATTTTCGCCAACCCCAAGCATGAACGCACGCGGGAGTTTTTGAAAAGGACTCTGGAAGACAGATAAACGGTTGACAACGCACGAACCACAAAGGACAATAATCATTAGATAAGGGAACAGGGCGGGGTGAGAGTATCCCGCCCGCAATATTAAGGGAGGCGAGCATATGGAGCGAGTAAGGAGATTATCGGACAATGTGATTTTGATGGGTAACGGCAGCTTCAATTATTATCTGGTGGGGCAGGATCAGGCTGCGCTGCTGGAATGTGGCTGTACGGTAGGCGCCGGCATCTTTGCCGAGCAGTATCGGCGGTTGGAAAACCCGCCCGCGGTAAAATATATCGTTCTGCTGCATTCTCACTTTGACCACTCCTGCGGCCTGCCCCTGTTGCAAGAAATGTTCCCCGAGGCCAAAGTGGTGGGCAACGCGGTCTGCAAAAAACTTTTGGGCAAAGAGAAGATGGTGAAGCTCTTCTTTGGTATCGACGGGCTGGTAGGCCAGCGTTATGTGGAAGAGGGCCTGGTAAATGAGGCGCCGCCGACTTATGACCGAGATCATCTGGACGTGGATATGGTGGTCAGCGACGGGGAGGTGTTGGAACTGGGGGATGGTGTAAGCCTTAAAATATTGGAGACTCCCGGCCACAGCCCCTGTTCCATTTCGGTATGGGTGGAGCCGGATAAAGTGATGATGCACTCCGACGCTACCGGCGTCCGCCTTTCCCCTGAGCGGATAGCCCCCGCGTACTTTGGCGATTATGACAGCTACTTGGCCAGCATCGAAAAGCTGATGGCATATCCCGCGGTTGCCTGCGGCGGAGGTCATGGCGACGTAATCGAAGGAGAAGCGGAAGTGGCGCGGTATTATGAACAGGCGCGGCAATGCGCGGCCGAGTGCCATGAAGACGTAGCCGCGCGCCTGGCTGCCGGCGAAGAGGCGGACGCTATCGTTGAACAGCTATATGCCGAAGGCATTGGGGCGGGATTGGAGTATTACCCTAAAATGGTTATGACCATGTCCATGAAAGGTATGGTTAAATAGGGAATTGATGATAGCGCCAAGCGCTTAAATGCTTGCATTGATGATAATGCCGATTGCGGCTGCCTTTGCCTGCCTTCAGTATGCATTGGCCCGCCGTAATCGGCATTTTCCTGGCTTACCGCTCTCATCCCGCTCGATTTTGGCCGTTGTGATACCCCTTGGGAGTAAAACCTGCTAAAGGCTCATCCCCCTTTAGGGATTCAGGGTCAGGCCGGCGCGGGACAAGTCTTCTTTCAGAGATTCCGTGTCCAGGTCGCGGGGATTGAGTTTCAGAAGCGGGATATGAGCTGAGCGCAGAGCTTTTTCGCGGTACTGGTCCTTTATCTGCTTGGTACGCTGATCGTCGCCGCTCTCCACGCTGATGACCAGTTGCAGCTTCAGGTCGGCAGGGTTGAATATGGCCAGATCCACGCTGCGCTCGCGCAGGCGGGAGGTGTATTCGGTATATTTATCGTCCTGCGGGTTCACTGCCACCAGGTCGGACATGCGAATCTTAGGGCAAATAATATGCTGTTTGGTGTCTATCAATTCCCGCAGCAGGTTATAGATGGCGAATTCCTTGTTATTCAGGGGATACTCGCGGCTGCGGTAAGGCATATTGGAGGTATCCACCCAGGTGTCGCTGATATCTATCAGGTTTCCTCCCCTTTGCGGCTGCGGTTTGCGCCGGGGCATCGGTTGGGAATAACGCCCCCCGGGAAGGGGGGAACCGCTTCCTTTCACAAAATAATCGTAAGCCAGCTTGCCCAGAACTAATAATAATACGATGGCGATGATTTGAATCATGGTTAAACCCCTTAAAGTTTTAGATTGTATATATAATAAACATAAATTTGCACCGGTGTCAGCAAAAAACTAAAAAAAGTGTTGAGCTTGATATATAATATGAACAACGGAATAGGAGGAATCAGCTTGAACTATCAGAGTACGCGCGGGGGTCAAAAAGATATCACCGCCGCCGGGGCGATAAAGCAGGGAATTGCCCGGGACGGCGGATTGTTTGTGCCCGAGAGCATTCCCCGGCTCACCCCGGCATTACTGGAAGAATTGCGCGGCAAGGATTACTGCGGGAGGGCTGAGAGCATCATGGCCCTGTACCTGACCGATTTCAGCCCGGCGGAGATTGCGGCCTGCGTGAACGGAGCTTACGGCGGGGATGCCTTTGACCATCCGCACAAGGCGCCGCTTACAAGATTGGACCATGGCCTGTATGTACAGGAGTTATGGCATGGCCCCACCGGCGCTTTTAAGGATATGGCGCTGCAAATGCTGCCGCAGTTGATGAGCGCCAGCGTGGAGCATACCGGGGAGCATGACCATATAGTGATTTTGGTGGCCACCTCCGGCGATACCGGTAAAGCCGCTCTGGAAGGCTTTCGTGATGTGCCGGGTACCAGCATCGTGGTGTTTTATCCCGCCGAGGGCGTCAGCCAGGTGCAGCAGCGCCAGATGATTACCCAGCGGGGCAAAAATGTGCATGTCATCGCGGTGGAAGGTAATTTTGACGATGCCCAGAACGGGGTCAAGCGTATATTCGCCGATGGGGAACTGCGGGAACGGCTGGCTAAAAACGGCATTCGCCTGTCATCGGCCAACTCCATTAACTGGGGCCGTCTGCTGCCCCAGATCGTTTATTACGTTTCCGCCTGGCTGGACCTTCTGAACGAAGGCGCTATTCAGGAAGGGGACAGCATCAATCTGGCAGTTCCCACCGGCAATTTCGGCAATATTTTGGCCGCCTGGTACGCCCGCGCCATGGGCCTGCCGGTACATAAGCTGATTTGCGCGTCCAATGCCAACAATGTGCTCACCGAATTTTTGCATACCGGTCATTACGACCGCAAGCGCCCTTTTACAAAAACCTTATCGCCTTCCATGGATATTCTCATTTCCTCCAATCTGGAGCGCCTTTTGTACGAATTATCGAGCCGTGACCATGTGCGCGTGCAGGGCTGGATGAGCGATTTACAGATAAAAGGCGAATATCAGGTGGAAGAGGATGTGCGGCAGCGGCTGGGCGATTTATTTGTGGCCGGTTGGGCGGATGACTTCACCACGCGGCAGGCGGTGCGTGACTGCTGGGAGGAATATGGTTATCTGCTCGACACCCATACCGCCGTGGCCTGGCATATTTACCGGGAGTATTCGGTCAAGAGCGGTGACAAGCACCCCGCGGTGATAGTATCTACCGCCAGCCCCTATAAATTTGCGGACAGCGTTGCCGCCGCTCTGCCGGGAGCCAGCCTCCCGGGGCATGATGAGTTTCAATGTCTGTATGATCTTCAGGCTTTCAGCGGTTGTCCCATTCCCGCCCCGCT
>JAUNBV010000145.1 GCA_030526885.1 Syntrophomonadaceae bacterium | reverse complement strand
GCTTGAGCTTTGTAGGCGATGCCAGTCGAGCGCTGAGATTAGATACACCCCGCTTTCATCTCTAAGCAGGCCAACGCAATATAAATAGGCGTCACCCGCTTCATACACATCGTTAAATATGCATATCACTTCCGCTTCGTTTTCTGCCGGAATCAAAAAGCAGGCAGGCCGCTCATCCTCAAGCAGCAATGGGAATGATTCCGTGGCGCGCAGATATACCAAGCCGTTTTTTTCATAAAAATACGATTCCACGATGACGGCAGCCAATTCCTCCGTGAAACCGCGTTGCAGTTTGCTTTGTACCACACCTAAACAAGGATAATCGATATAAAGCAGTTCCCCCTCTCCCGTTTCCGCCGCTGCCGCCAACAGTTCGGATATCTCACCAAAGGCCCTGAACATATCACTCCATACCTGCTCCTGACCTATGACGGCAGCGGCTTTAGCGTCCATAATACGCGATTCAGACGCCACACACAGCATCACTGCAATCAAAACCATCATTATTTCCATTCGCTTGATTATCTTTTTAAACAAGAAACAAATTCCTCCTGCGGGAAACGTATTTACATTATATGGTATCTTGCGGTATTTTCAAGCCCTAATATATCCATTATTTCGGGTTCTATCCGGGCAAATACGGCTTCATTTTGACTGCTCTGACAAAAAAGGAGCTTTGAGACTAAATGTAGAATATTTAAGAATATCATTCTTTTCTGGCAGATGATGCTTAGCTGTCTTAAATGCCGGATTGGACTCATTGCATTACTATGAAATAAACATTAACAAAAATATATTTATCGAAAAGGAGATGCAGAAATGACGGAAAAATCTTATCAGTATCAAGGCCCTCCCAATCCTCTGTTGGACAGTTTTGTCCGGGACACTCCCAGTACCGTGCACATGTTTTATAACACGGTAAAGTTTTGCGGTCACCGCCCTGCCCAGAAGTATTGTGTCGGCGACGGAAGCTGGCTCACCCTGACCTACAACGAGTTTGCCCGGCGGGTCGAAGACTTTGGCAACGGTTTTATGGCGCTGGGACTGCAAAAAGGCGATCGCATCAGCATCAAATCGCATACCAACCCCATCTGGGACTGGTGTGACTACGGTGCCCGTGCCGCCGGTTGCTGCGTCAATACCATTTACCCTACCGATTCCGACGAAACCGTTGTTTTCACCACCCAACACTCGGAGGTATGCTGCATCTGCGTGGAAAACGAGGAACTACTGACCGGCGTGCTGCGGGTATGGGATAAGCTGCCGCTGGTGCGCTATATCATCGTGCTGGACTCTTCCTTTGTCAGCAATATCCCCAATGTTATCAGCATGAAGGAGTTGATCGACCGGGGCAAGGTTTTCGCTATGGCTAATCCCACCGCTTATGAGCAGCGCTGGCAGTCCCTGCGCCATGACGACTACTGCACCATTCTGTACACCTCGGGCACTACCGGCATACAAAAGGGCTGCGCTTTGACCCATAAAAATGTATTGAGCGGCACCCTGGCGGTCAGTCATGTGGGATACTGGGGCAATACCCCCTTTGGCCCCGATGACCGCGTGCTGTCCATCCTGCCGCTGAGCCATAACTGGAACCGGATCGATAACCACAGCGCGTGCATCTCCTACGGCGGCATGATCGGCTATGCCCAGAATACCCGCACTTTGTTGCAGGATCTGCAGGAAATAAAACCATCGTTTCTTATGCTGGTGGCGCGGCTGTGGGATCGCCTCTGGAACGGAGTAGCCGCCGCTATCGGCTCCACCCCGGAAGGACGTGAAGGGTTCGAATGGGCGGTCAACGTGGGACATAAGGTGTTGGCGACCCGCATGGACGAAAACGGCATTATCGATCTATCCGCAGATCCCACTGCGAATTGCGACGCCGCCCTTAAAAAAGAATTTGAGCTGGCCGACCAGAAGGTGTACTCCGTATTCCGCAGTGTCTTCGGCGGCTGTATCACCAAAGCCTATTCCGGCGGCGCGCTGCTGCCAGCCGACCTACAGAAAAACTACTGGGGCATGAACTTCCCGCTGCTGGACGGTTGGGGGCTCACGGAAACCTCATCCGGAATCAATATGGTGCAGGCCCGCTGCGTGCGCATCGGCTGGCAGGGTCCCATGATGCCCGGATACCAAAACGAAGTGAAGTTGGATCCCGCCGACGATGAAATATTGGTACGCGGCGGCAGCGTCATTACCGAATACCTGAACAATCCGCAGGATACGGCGGAGAGCTTTACCGAGGACGGCTGGTTCAGGACCGGAGACATCGGCGAGATCGACCTGGGCTTCCTGCGCATAGTGGATCGCAAGAAAGCCATCATTGTACTGGATACCGGGAAAAATGTCTCCCCCGCCTACGTGGAGCTAAAATTCCAAAACAGCCCCCTGATAGAACAAATAGTTCTTACCGGCGATAACCAACGCTATATTGGTGCGCTGATTGTCCCCATGTACGACACCGTAGTCCGCATGTTTAAAGAAAAGAATATACCCTTTGACGAGAGCAAACTGGTGTATGCCGATGTCAACGGCATCAATACCTGTATGCAGGTAGGCGAAGATCTGGCCCAACACCCCATGCTGCGCGAAATGCTCCAGCAGGAAGTGGACAAGGTAAACGCCCAACTGTCCGATTTCGAGTCCATTAAGAAATTTGCTGTCCTGCACGGCAAGCTGACCGAGGACAAAGATGAGATGACCCAGACCCTGAAGATCAAAAACCGGGTGGTCATGAAAAACTATGCCGAACAGGTAGCTTCCCTGTACGAATGATGCTCGGTTAGAAAAGTGAGCCACGTCGCGGCCAGGCGACCCGAAAGCCTGACCGCGACGCTCACGGTCAAAAGTGTGGCGCTTATGTGCTCACGTCTTCAAATGTCGGCAGCCCCGAATTTATCTCGCGCTGCCGCCCGCGCTCTCATTATCCTCCCCCCAGCACCACCCCAAGGTATACCCATTTTTCGCTACACCGGCACAGGGGGCAACGCACCCAAGCCACGGTCAAATCCCGTCCGCTGCATAAGTCTCTATACACCAGCCGTTGTGGCCGCAAGCGGTACAGGTCAGCCTTCTGGCTTTTGGCGTGTGGCTGGAAAAGATAAATTGCTTTATCACCGGTGTGAACTTTGTTTTGCATTCCGGACAGATGTAAGCGGTATGGCCATAATACAACCTCACCAGCATAACACCAGCCAGTATGACCAAAGGCAGTGCCGCAACAAACGGCCACCAGATGCCCTTGAATATCCACAGGAATATCGTTGCCAGTTGTACCACATCCATCATAATTCCTACGATTAGCATGGTTTTGCGAGTTCTTCTCAGTTTATCTGCGCCCTTCATCATTTCTTCCACGTCACAGATGGAATCGACCGCAACGATTTCTCCGTTTTTGATGCTCTTTCTTACTACTTCGATGGCATCTCTTTGGCTTTGTTTCTCCCGAATCTCGCCATCGACCTGCTTGGCCTGCTCGTCAAGCAACAGCAGCAAAACCTTGTTTGGGGATTCGCTTTCCAATATTCCCTTGATAGAATCCAGGGACAGCCCCAGAGACTTCAAAACACAGATTAGGCGCAGTTTTGACAGATCAGCCTCGGAATATAATCGCCTGCCGCCTTCTGTCAGCTCGCTGGGATGAAGCAAATTCCTTGTGTCGTAGAATTGGACCGTCCGTACTGTAACATCACATAATTTGGCCATTTGTCCGGTCGTGTATAGTGACATGGCTCTCACCTCCTTGGACTCAACCTAACGCATCACGCTACGTCATGAGCAATAGGTCACGTAAGAGGATTTTATATAAAATCAGGATTTTAAAAAGTGTATATCGTGCTGTGGCATCGCCGCGAAGTATTTTTTGGGGGGGTGGTAACGTTTAAAAATGTTTTGATTATGAGCTAAAGCCGTTGCAGTTTATCGACCTCCTGAGGCGTCAGCTCGCGGCATTTCCCCGCCGGTACTCCCTCCAGGGTGAGGAAGGCCAGTCCCACGCGCCGGAGCTGGACGGCGGGGTGTCCAATAGCGATACACATGCGCCGTACCTGAC
>JAUNBV010000144.1:656-4088 GCA_030526885.1 Syntrophomonadaceae bacterium | reverse complement strand
AATCACCGATGTTATCAAGCTGGCTTCGAATGAAAACCCGCTGGGGCCCTCGGCGCTGGCTAAAGCGGCCGTGGCCGCGGTTCTTGCTGAAATGCACATGTATCCCGACGGCAGTTGCTTTCGCTTGAGAAACGCGCTGGCCGCTCACTATGGGATAAAACCTTCATGTTTTATGCTCGGCAACGGCTCGGATGAACTGCTCAAAATATTGGCCGAGACTTTTTTGGACCCTGGGGATGAAGTGATTATCGCTGCTCCCACCTTTTCCGAGTATGAATTTGTGGCTAAAATAATGGGGGCGGTAACGGTAAAAATACCGCTGAAGGCGTTTCGTCATGATTTGCCCGCGATGGCGGCGGCCATCACCCCGGCCACTAAAATGATAATAATATGTAATCCCAACAACCCCACCGGTTCCGTGGTATCGCGTCAGGAGACCGAGGAATTCATGGCGCGGGTACCGGATGACGTATTGGTGGTATTTGATGAAGCCTACGGCGAATACGTGACTTCGCCCGCCTATGCCAGCGGCCTGGAATGGGTAATGAAGGGCCGCAATGCGGTGGTGTTGCATACCTTTTCCAAGCTATATGGCCTGGCGGCTCTGCGCATTGGTTACGGCATGAGCAATGAGGCCATCGTGGCCGCTGCGGACCGGGTCACGGAGCCGTTTAATGTCAATATGCCGGCGCAGATAGCGGCCGAAGCTGCGCTGGCTGATGTGGAGCACCGGGAAAACAGCCGCCGCGTCAACGAAGAAGGCAAGGCGTATCTCTATAAGAATTTTGCCGCCATGGGTCTAGACTATGTGCCTACCGAGGCCAATTTTATTTTCGTAGATTTGGGGATGGATTGTCAGGCGGCTTTCAAAGCCTTGCTGCGCAGGGGGGTCATTGTCCGTACCGGCGATGTCTTTGGCTATCCCCGGCATATAAGGGTCACGGTGGGAACTGCCGAAGAAAACGAGCGTTTTATCAGGAATTTGCAACGGTTGAATGAGGCGTGAAACCATTATGGAAGAGCTGTTGCTGTCCTATCGGGATGAGAATTGCGGTTTTGACCTGAGCACAAGGTTAAGGGAAATCAGGGCGTGTCACGGTGAGCTGGTGTGGCTGTGCATAGGCACTGACAAGCAGATTGCCGACAGTTTAGGTCCTCTGATCGGAACCATGTTGTATTGTGCCATGCCGCAGCTAAATATTGCGGGCAAGCTGGAAGCGCCTGTCCATGCCAAAAATATACGCCCTATGGTCAGGTCATTGCGGGAGAGCTTTCCCCAAGCGGCGATGATTGCGATCGACGCCGCTGCCGGCCCGGCGGGTCAGTTGGGACGGATATGCCTGCGGCAGGGAGGTTTGCTGCCGGGCAAGGCGCTGGCCAAAAACATCCCCCGGGTGGGCGATTATGCGCTTACCGTAGTAGTGCAGGGTTCGGGACATTTCAAGCCCGAAACTAAAGCCCAGGGGCTATCCTTTATCTATAATCTGGCGGAAATAATAAGCCGGGCAGTTATTGAGAGTTATACAGAAGAAATCGGCTAGTTAAAACCCGTGTTTTGTTATCGGCTCTGACCGGTTTTCACTTATCTTGGCAGGAGGAGAGAATGAAATGAAAAAGCTAATGATCGGCAATGCGGCTATTGCACGCGGAGCTTATGAAGCCGGCGCCACTGTGGGCACCGCTTATCCCGGTACCCCCAGCACGGAGATCGTCAGCAGCTTCGCCCAGTTTGACAATGTGTATGCCGAATGGGCCCCTAATGAAAAGGTGGCGCTGGAGGTAGGCATCGGCGCTTCCATTGCCGGAGCCAGGACCCTGGTGGCTATGAAGCATGTGGGGGTAAATGTGGCGGCGGACCCGCTGTACAGTTTTTCTTATACCGGCGTCAACGGGGGGCTGGTTCTGGTTTCCGCCGATGATCCGGGCATGCATTCCTCCCAGAATGAGCAGGACAACCGGGGCCATGCGCGCTTTGCCAAGCTTCCGGTATTGGAGCCTTCCGACAGTCAGGAAGCGCTGGATTTTACCCGCTTGGGCTTTGAGCTGAGCGAACAGTTTGACCGCCCGGTGATGCTGCGCATTACCACCCGGCTGGCTCATTCCCAGACGCTGGTGACGGAAGGCGAGCCGCAGCCGTATGAACTCAAGGAATACAAAAAGGACGCGCCCAAGTATGTCATGCTACCCGCGTTCGGCCGCCTGCGCCACGTGGAGATAGAAAATAGAATGGTGGAGCTCAAGGAATATGTGGAGACCTCGCCGCTGAACCGTATCGAGTATGACGACCTGTCGCTGGGCGTTATCACCAGCGGGGTGGTATATCAGTATGTGAAGGAAGCCCTGCCGCACGCTTCGGTGCTGAAGCTGGGCATCACCAATCCGCTGCCGCGCAAAATGATTGAAGAATTTGCCGCCAAGGTGGAGCGCCTGGTGATAGTGGAAGAACTGGAGCCGGTTTTTGAAGAACAGATCCGTTCCTGGGGCATCAAAGCCGAAGGCAAGGAACTCTTTACCCTATTGGGGGAATACAGTTCCGAATACCTGGCCGAGAAATTGGGAGGGCAAGCGCCCGCCCCCGGTTTTGGGCTGAACGATCAGGTGCCCGCCCGTCCGCCGCTGCTCTGCGCCGGCTGTCCGCATCGCGGCGTGTTTCATACCCTGCGGCGTATGCGCCTGGTAGTGGCCGGAGATATCGGTTGCTATACCCTGGGTGCCTTGGCGCCCGCCGAAGGCATTGACAGCTGTATCTGCATGGGCGCCAGCATCGGCACCGCCCTGGGCATGGAAAAAGCCCGCGGAGAGGAATTCGCGCAGAAAACCGTCGCCGTTATCGGTGATTCCACCTTCGTGCATTCGGGCATCACCCCACTGATAGATGTGGTGTATAATCAGGGTCGCACCACGGTGATGATCTTGGACAATGACACCACCGCCATGACCGGCCATCAGGATCATCCCGCCACCGGGCTCACTATTCGCCGTCAGCCGACGCGCAAGCTGGATCTTAAAGATCTGGTCCGCGCTATAGGCATCGAGCAGGTTCGGGTAGTCGATCCGCTGGATCTCACGGCCCTGAGGGATACGCTGCAAGAAGAACTGGCCCGGCCGGAGCCCTCGGTTATTATTTGTAAACGCGCCTGCGCTCTCATCGACAAGGAGCGCAAGCCCTACCGCCTGACGGTGGACGCGGATTTGTGCAACGGCTGCAAAGCCTGTATTCGTCTGGGCTGTACCGGTATTGTATTTGACGACGATAACAAGAAGGCTTATACTCACAGCTCCTGTGTGGCCTGCGGCCTTTGTGAGCAGGTATGTAAGGTAGATGCCGTAAAGCGGGTGGAGGGATAAGACATGGCGGATAATAAAGTGACCAATATTTTAATCGTCGGCGTGGGCGGGCAGGGCACTTTGCTCAGCAGCCGCATCATCGCC
>JAUNBV010000144.1:0-646 GCA_030526885.1 Syntrophomonadaceae bacterium | reverse complement strand
ACGTTAAAGTTTCCGAAATCCACGGCATGGCCCAGCGCGGCGGCAGCGTGGTGTCACAGGTGCGCTTCGGCCCCAGGGTATGCGCTCCCATCGTGGCCCTGGGCGATGCGGACGTCATTCTGGCATTCGAGAAATTGGAGAGCGCCCGCTGGCTGGATTATCTGAAGCCGGGCGGCCTGGTGATAATCAACGATGAGCGCGTCAACCCCGCCCCGGTAATGAGCGGCAAAGTGAAATACCCTGAGGATATCCATCAGCGGGTAGCGGAAAAAGTCCCGCATACCATCGTGGTGGAGGCCACCCGCATCGCTACCGAATGCGGCAGCAGCCGCGCCGCCAACGTGGTGCTGGTAGGCGTGCTCAGCGCAGCTGTGGGTTGGCCGGCGGATAAAGTGGAAGCCGCCATCCGCGGCATCGTGCCCGCCAAAGCGCTGGAGATTAATCTCAAAGCCTTTGCGGCGGGGAGAAATCAGTAGTCGCGAGGATAGACGGAAGATAGCCAATAGGGATTACGAAGAGCATTTACGTACCGGCGGTATGTAGATGCTCTTTTTTTGTCCGATGGGCTCGGTGACGTCATCGGCGGTGGGCGTACCTCCGCCGCTGCAGAGAGCAGCTCGCCGTGGCCTTAAAAATCATTTTAAAA
>JAUNBV010000006.1:8536-23970 GCA_030526885.1 Syntrophomonadaceae bacterium | reverse complement strand
AGGCTCCTAAATATGAGAGTACTCAGAGTTATACAAAAAGTAATTTTATAAATAATGTTATATGTGATATTATAAGCCCATGCCCCTATGCATTTAGCGTAGGGGTACCTTATTGGCCGTCCCGTCATATTAATAGAGGGAAAACGCAGGGTTGAGGAAGGAAAGGGATTAAGATGGAACGCATCTATTTCGATAACGCCGCCACTACCTGGCCTAAACCGACGGTGGTTTACGAAGCGGTGGACCATTTCAACCGCAATATCGGCGGTAATCCGGGGCGTGGCAGCAATGCCAGCACGTTGGCGGCGGGTTCGCTGCTGACCGAGGCGCGCGAGGCGCTGGCCCGGTTATTCAATATCCACGACAGTTCTCAAATCGCGTTTACCCCCAATGTGACTGCCGCCCTCAACATCGCGCTGAAAGGGCTGCTTAGCCCCGGCGACCATGTGATTACTACTTCCATGGAGCATAATTCGGTGGCGCGCCCCTTGACCGCGCTCACCCGGCAGGGGGTGGAATGGACTATGGCCCCGTGCGGTGCGGACGGCAGCCTGGACCCCGACGAGGTGCGCCGGGCCATTCGCCGCAACACAAAAATGATCGTTATGCTGCAGGTCTCCAACCTCACCGGTACCGTTATGCCCGTGCGCGAGGCGGGAGCCATCGCCCGGGAGCATGAGATATATATGGTGGTGGATTCGGCTCAGTCGGCCGGCGTCCTGCCCATCGATGTCCAGGCCGATAATATAGACGTGCTGTGCTTCACCGGCCACAAAGGGTTGTTGGGTTTGCAGGGTACCGGAGGCATTTATTTAAGCCCCAATATCGTGCCCGCCGCCATGACGGAGGGGGGCACCGGATCGCTGTCCGAAGCTTTGGAGCATCCCGACTTCATGCCCGATCATTTAGAGGCGGGTACGCACAACACCCCCGGCATCTGCGGCCTGCTGGCCGGAGTGAATTTCATATTGGAAACCGGGGTGGAAACCATTGGCCGCCATGAGCGCGAATTGGCCGCGCTGATCATGGACGGCGTCACCCAAATACCCGGCGTAAAGTTGTACGGCCCCGGCGATATCGAGCGGCGTACCGCGGTGCTGCCGTTGCAGATGGAAGGCATAGAGTGCGGCGAACTCAGCCTGGCGCTGGAGTATGAATACGGCATCCTCTCCCGCTCCGGCCTGCACTGCGCCCCGCTGGCGCACCGTACGCTGGGCACTCTGGAACAGGGGCTGTGCCGGTTTAGCCCCGGCTATTTCAACACCCGCGAACAAGCGCTTATGCTGCTGAAAGCCCTGGATGAGATAAGAAGGAAAATGGCGCGTTAGTTATCTGACAGCTGTGACAGGATGACTGCCGCCAGCATCAGCGCGCAGCCGCCGAGTTCGCGCGGGGAGAGCATCTCGTTCAGTATCAGCCACCCGAACAAAGCCGCAAACACCGATTCCATGCTCATGATCAGAGCCGCTATTGCCGGAGCCGTGTTGCTCTGGGCCACTACCTGCAGGGTATAAGCCACCCCGGTGGAGAGTATGCCCACATACAGTATCGGTATCCAGCAGGACAAGATGGCGCTCGGTTCGGGGTTTTCAAAGACAAACATGGGGACCAGGCAGATGAAGCCGGCCACGAAAAACTGGATACACGACATCTTGACCCCGTCCACCTTGGGGGCAAAATATCCGATTACCAGAATATGCAGGGCGTAGAAAATGGCAGCCAGCAACACCAGCAGATCGCCCCGCCCCATCGAAAATCCCTGCTGAATGCTCAAAAGATAAAGGCCCACCACCGCGATGATGACCGCCAGCCACACCGCCAGCCCCACTCTCCGGCGAAAGAATATACCGAAGATAGGGACTAAAACGATATACAATGCGGTGATGAATCCCGCCTTGCCCGCCGTGGTATACACCAGGCCGATCTGCTGCAGGCTGGTAGCGGCAAACATCACCACTCCGCAGGCCAGTCCGCCCCAGAGCATGATGCGGCGCTGGCTTTTTTGTTCCTCCGGCGTCAGTTCCACCTCCGGCTCGTACGGCCACCAGTGGCGCAATAGCGCAATGCAGGGAATAAGGATGATGCCGCCGATCAGTGTGCGCACGGCGGTAAAGGTAAAAGGCTCGATATAATCCATTCCCACCACCTGGGCGACAAAGGCCAGGCCCCAGATCATGGCGGTAGTAATGAGCATTATATTGGCGCGCACCGTGTTGCCGTCCATAGCATCCTCCCGCTTAAAAACATACACGAACATAAGTATAGCGAAGTATGCGGCGGGATTCAAGCACAAGCGCTATTTATCGCAGGGTTTTGGCCGGTACTCGGGTGCGGTTTTGAGCGGCGGGGGAGCGGGGAGACGAGTTTCCGGTTAAAGCGGGCGTTTGGAGGGCACTCCGGTGCGGCGGGGGTATGCGTCGGGGGTGGGGGCGGTTTTGCGTACCGCAATGATACAGCGGTCTTTATCCCCGGTCAGGTCGTAGTTCCAGATGGTATCGTACCGGCCGCCCAGCACGGTCAAGGCGTTTTGGGCTTCACTCATTTCCTGTTGCCAGCCGCTGCTCTTCCACATCAACTGGCGGCCGCCTTCCTTGAGCAGGGGCAGGCCGTATTCCAGCAGCACGCGGGCGGCGGCTACGGCGCGGCTGGTGCACAGGTCGAAATGCCCGCGCCAGGCTGAACTTTGCCCGATGACTTCGGCCCGTTCGCGCAGGACCGTGACCCGGCTTAAATCCAATTCGCCGGCGCACCGGCTCAAAAAATCGCATTTCTTCAAATCCGATTCCAGCAGGGTTACCTCAAGCCGCGGGCAGGCGATAGCCAGCATCAGGCCGGGAAAACCCGCGCCACTGCCCAAATCGACCAGAGTTTCATCTTCCAGGGGTATAAACCCGGTCAGGGCCAGGCTGTCGCGGATATGAGACTTGATCTCTTCCCTTCCCGCGCGGCGGCTGATGAGATTTTGTTTGTCGTTTTCCTTGAGCAGCAGCTCGGCGTAGGCGTCGAAACGGGCGTCAAGGTCCATGCTTTCTTTTCTCCAAACATATCAAGAGTATATTCACGTCCGCGGGGTTCACACCGGCCAGACGGGAGGCCTGGCCCACGGAACGGGGGCGCACCTGCTTGAGCCGGGCGCGGGCTTCGTTGGCCAGGCCGTACACCGCGTCGTAATCCATATCCTCGGGCAGGGGCTTGTTTTCCAGCCGCTCGAAACGCGCCACCTGTTCCTCCTGCTTGTGCAGATAACCCTCGTATTTGGCCTGGATTTCCAGCTGTTCCAGCACTGAGGGCAGAGGGGGCAGCAGGGAGTTTCCCGCGTCGTCCGTGCGCCCGGTCAAGTCGTCGATAAATACCTCCGGGCGGCGCAGCAGTTCCCACAGGGATACGCGGTCGCGCAGGGGGGCGGAGCCGCGGGAGGAGAGTAGCGCGTTAAGCGCGGTATCGGCGGGGCCGGCAGAGCTTTCCCGCAGTTTCTTTTCACCTTCCCGCAGCAGCTTTAGCTTGTGCTCAAAGCGCTGCCAGCGGGCGTCGTCCACCAAACCCACAGCCCGGCCGCGCGGGGTGAGGCGCAGGTCGGCATTGTCCTGCCGCAGCAGCAGGCGGTATTCGGAGCGGGAGGAGAGCAGGCGGTAGGGTTCGTCCAAATCCTTGTTGACCAGATCGTCGATCATCACGCCGATAAAGGCTTCGCTGCGCCGCAGGATGAAAGGCTCTTGCCCGCGGGCCCGAAGGGCAGCGTTTATGCCCGCCACCAGGCCCTGGGCCGCAGCTTCCTCATAGCCGGAGGTGCCGTTGATCTGACCGGCGGAAAACAGGTTTGCCACCGGCCGCGTTTCCAGGCTCAACGATAATTGGGAGGGCGGGATGTAATCGTATTCGATGGCATAGCCGGTGCGCACCATGCGCACGTTTTCCAGTCCGGGGATGGAGCGCAGCACCGCCAGCTGGACATCCTCCGGCAGGCTGGTGTTCAACCCCTGCACATACATTTCATCGGTATTAAATCCTTCCGGCTCCACGAATAACTGATGGCGGTCCTTGTGGGCAAAGCGCACCACCTTGTCCTCGAAGGAGGGGCAGTAGCGGGGGCCGATGCCTTCGATGAGGCCGGTGAACATGGGGGCGCGGTCCAGGTTTTGGCGCACGATGTCGTGGGTGACGGAGTTGGAATGGGTCAGCCAGCAGGAGAGCTGCGGCCGCTCCACGGGGTCACTCATATAGGAAAAGTTCAGCGGAGTCTCGCTGCCCGGTTGCTCGGTCATTTTGGAGAAATCCACCGTCTTACGGTCGATACGGGGTGGGGTGCCGGTCTTGAAACGCCCTAGACGGATGCCCCGCGCCATCAGCGCGGCGGACAGAGAGGAAGCCGGGGCCTGATTGTTAGGCCCGCCGCTGTAGGCCAGATCGCCGATGATAATGCGCCCTTTAAGATAGGTGCCGCCGGTGACGACCAGTGTTTTGCAGGCGTAGCGCGCCCCGGTGCGGGTGACGATGCCGGTGACCGCGGGGAGGCCGGGGGAATCATCCACCAGCAAATCGGTGACTTCGGCCATCAGTAGGCTTAAGTTTTCCTGATTCTGCAGGGTTTTAAGCATTTGGGCATGGTAGCGGCTTTTATCGGCCTGGGCGCGCAGAGCCTGCACCGCAGGGCCTTTGCCGGTGTTTATCATTCTTATCTGCAAACGGCTCTGGTCGATATTGCGGGCCATCTCGCCGCCCAAGGCGTCGATTTCCCGCACCAGTTGGGCCTTGGCCGGGCCGCCGATGGAGGGGTTACAGGGCATCAGGGCTACGTTTTCCACGCTCATGGTGACCAGCAGGGTGGCGCAGCCCATCCGCGCCGCCGCCAGCGCGGCCTCACACCCCGCGTGACCGGCCCCAATCACGATGACATCAAATTTTCCGGCATCATAGGCCATGTTGACATTCCTCCGCGGTTGTGGCCGATAGTTAAGGGATGGCAGCCTGTGGCTGTGCCCCGATTACCGGCCAAGGGATTATTTTCCGATACAGAAGTCGTGAAAAATGCGATCCAGCACATCTTCCTTCAGGGTTTTGCCGCTGAGCTCGCCCAGCAGTTCCAGGCCCAGGGCCAGGTCTATGGCGATCAGCTCCAGGCTCAGCTCGTTTATTGTCTCGCCCATGTCCAGCAGCAACCGGTGGCAGCGGGTGAGTATCTCCTGCTGCCGCAGGCTGAAGGAGAGTTCCAGCCGTTCCCGCTCGTTGTCGTGTTGCAGGAGCAGTTCTTCCATGCGGTCTTCCAGTTCGTCCAGGCCGCGTTCCTCCACCAGCGAGGTACGCAAGACGCGCACTCCGCTGAAACGCCGTTCGATTTCCGCTTCGCTAATCCTTGCTTGCGGCAGATCGTCCTTGTTCAGCAGCACGATGAGCCGGGCGCGGTCCAACTGGTTATAAATAGCCAGGTCTTCCTCGGAAATGCCGCTGCCCAGGTCCAGCACCAGTAGCACGATATCGGCATTTTGCAGGGATTCACGGCTGCGGGCTATGCCCAGTTGTTCGATGTGGTCCTGGGTTTCGCGGATACCGGCGGTGTCGGCCACCATTACCGGGATGCCGCGCAGATTGATGTATTCCTCTATCACGTCGCGGGTAGTGCCGGGGATGGGGGTGACAATGGCCTTATCCTTGCGGGTCAATGCGTTGAGCAGGCTGGATTTGCCTACGTTGGGCTTGCCGCAGATTACCAGCCGCGCGCCTTCGCGGTAAATCTCGCTGCGGGCGGCGGCGGTGAGCAGGCGTTGTATCACGGCGGCCAGCCCGTCCAGTTGCTGTTTTAATCCGGCGCGGTCGGGTTCGTCCACTTCATCGGGAAAATCTATGGCCGCCTCCACCTGGGCGCTTAAGCCCAGCAATGCATCTTCGATCTCATCAAAATAGCGGCGGTTTTGGCCGGAAAGCTGCCGCACCGCGTAGCGCAAGCCGCGTTCAGTGCGGGCGCGGATAACGTCGATTACCGCTTCCGCCTGGCTCAAGTCCATGCGGCCATTGAGGAAAGCGCGGCGGGTAAATTCCCCCGGTTCGGCCAACCGCATACCGCGCTTAAGGCACAGGCGCAACACCTGCCGCACCGCGGTGCTGCCGCCATGGCAGTGCAGTTCAGCTACGTCCTCGCCGGTGTAGGAGCGGGGGCCGCGCATAATGGCGAAGATTACCTCATCCACTTCGCCGCCGTCTTCATCCAGCAGCCAGCCCAGCCGCATTTGCCAGCCCGGCAGGGAGGCGATATCCTCGCCGGAACGGTGCGGGCGGAAGATGGGGGCCAGGGTTTCCACCACGCCGCTGCCGCTGCAGCGCACGATAGCGATGCCCGATTCCCCCGGCGGCGTTGCCGGAGCGGCGATCATATCATGGTACCCGTCCACGTTTCATTCCTCCCATCGGCCATTTCAAAACATATTATATACGCAAATGCCTGCGGGGACAAAGCTTTTCCGTCGCCCGGCGGCGGCGCTTGTAATAATGGCGCTAACAGGCTAAAATTGTTGCAAATACTCACGGCGGGCGGGAATAATGGATGTGAACGGGGGTGAAGCGGTGCCGGAGGTTATTGTGGTAGGGGCCGGGGCGGCCGGTCTGGCGGCGGCGGGAGCGGCGGCGGAAGCCGGGACCGAGGTCCTGTTGCTGGAGCGGAATAAGGAAGCCGGGAAAAAGCTGCGCATCACCGGCAAGGGGCGCTGCAACCTGACCACCGCGGTGGAGCCGGAGGAACTGATGAAAGGTTATCCCGGCAATGGCCGCTTTCTGTACAGCGCCTTCGATAGGTTCAATAACCATGACGCCATGCGCTTCTTTACCGAATTGGGCCTGGAGCTGAAAACGGAGCGCGGGCAGCGGGTATTTCCCGTGTCCGACGACGCCGGCGAGGTGGTCAAGGTGCTTAAGCGCCATGCTTTAGCCTGCGGCGCGAAGCTTTTGACCGGCGAGAGGGTGGAAGGCCTAATGATAGAAAATGGGCGTGTGGCCGGAATAAAAAGCGATAAAGGCACCCACGCCGCCACTGCGGTCATCATCTGCACCGGGGGCAAATCATATCCCGGTACCGGCTCTACCGGCGACGGCTATGTGCTGGCGCAAGCCGCCGGCCATACCATAGTGAAACCGCGGCCGGGGCTGGTGCCGCTGGTGGTCGCGGAGGACTGGGTGCGGGACCTGCAGGGCCTCAGCCTTAAAAACGTGCGCGCCGCGTCGTATGACCGCCAAGGCAAAAAAATCAACGAGGATTTCGGCGAGCTGTTGTTTACCCATTTTGGGCTGTCCGGGCCCATCATCCTGTCCATGAGCCGCGATATCGTCGATAGCCTGGCGCAGGGAGCGGTGCGGATACTGCTCGACCTGAAACCGGCGCTGAGCCAGGAAAAGCTGGATGAGCGGTTGCAGCGCGATTTCAAGGAATTCGCCCGCCGCCGGTATAAGAACTCCCTCAATGCCCTGCTGCCCAAAAAAATGATCCCGGTGATGGTACAATTGAGCGGCATCGATCCCGACAAGCTCTGCCATGACATCACCCGCGCGGAGCGGCAGGCGCTGGGCGCCCTGCTTAAGCGCCTGACCCTGCACGTCACCGCGCCCCGCGGCATCAGCGAAGCCATCGTCACCGCCGGCGGGGTCAGCGTGAAAGAGCTCGACCCCCGCACCATGCAGTCCAAAATAGTGCCGGGGCTGTACTTCGCTGGTGAAGTCATCGACGTGGACGGCTACACCGGCGGCTATAACCTGCAGGCCGCCTGGTCCACCGGACGATTGGCCGGTATCAGCGCGGCGCGGCGCGGTTGAAAAGCGGTTGGCGGAGAATTAACGAGCGCCGTCCGGCATTTTCGTGTATAATGTTGAGCAGGTAAAAACAATATCAGAAAGTGAATGGAGGAAGAATCAATGTCCGGTCTGAAAACCTACCAGGGATCGCAGAACTACATCGTCAGCGACGAGTTGAGCAGCAGCGTAAATGTTGCCATGGTACTGGGGAAACCTCTGCTGATAAAAGGTGAGCCCGGCACCGGCAAGACCATGCTGGCCGACAGCATCGCCCAGGCGCTGGGCAAGCGCCTCATCATCTGGAACATCAAATCCACCACCAAGGCTCAGGAAGGGCTTTACGTTTATGATACGGTGCAGCGCCTGTATGACAGCCAGTTTGGCGATCATGACGTGGCCAACATCGAGCAGTACATCAAGCTGGGCAAACTGGGCGAGTCCTTCGTGTCCGACGAGCAGGTGGTATTGTGCATCGACGAAATAGATAAGGCCGATTTGGAATTCCCCAACGACCTGCTGTGGGAGCTGGACCAGATGAGCTATTACATCCCCGAGACCAAGGAAACCATAACCGCCAAGACCCGCCCCATCGTTATCATTACCTCTAATGCCGAAAAAGAACTGCCGGACGCGTTTCTGCGCCGCTGTATCTTCCACTATATAGCTTTTCCCGACGCCACCGAGATGGAGCGCATCATCCGCGTGCATCATCCCAATGTCGAAAAGAAGCTGCTGGCCCAGGCCATGGAAACCTTTTACATGATACGCAGCATACCCAACATCCAGAAAAAGCCCAGCACCAGTGAGCTTATCGACTGGCTGCAGGCGCTGGTGGTGGGCGGTATCAGCCCCGGCAAGATCAAGCAGGATTTGCCCTTCCTGGGCGTTTTGCTGAAAAAGAACGAGGATTTGGACAATCTGCTCAACCAGCTCTATAACAAGAATCAAAACCGCATCCCCAACCGTCCGGTAGGGAATCTGAACCGCTATTAGGCATGGCCGGTGGCGGGCTGGGCATGTCCTTAACCGGGCAGTAGACGGCTGCGGTCGGCATCATTGCGTGACCGCGATACACACTGGGAAGGGATTTTAGATTTAATCATGTTTACCGATTTCTTTTATTATTTGCGCCATTACGGCATCAAGGTGTCCATGAACGAGTGGCAGACCCTGATGGATGCGCTGGATCAGGGGTTGGCGGCGGCCAGCCTCACCAACTTTTACCAGCTTTCGCGCTCCATCCTGGTCAAGACCGAGGCCCATTACGACCGCTTCGATCTGGCCTTTGCCAACTATTTTCAGGATATCGAAACCCCCGACGGGCTGCCGGACAAGATATGGCAATGGCTGGACAAGGAACTGCCGGAGCTGGAAGTGACCGAGGAAATGCGCAAGAATCATCAGATGCTGGATTTCGATGAATTGAAGCGGATGCTGGAGGAACGGCTGGCGGAGCAGAATGAGGAGCATCATGGCGGCAACAAATGGATCGGCACCGGCGGCACTTCGCCCTTTGGCCATTCCGGTTATCATCCCGGCGGCATCCGCATCGGCGGCATGGGCAAGAATCAGTCCGCGGTCAAGGTGGCCGGTATGCGCCGCTACCAGGAATTCCGCACCGACGAGACCCTGGGTATCCGCCAGTTTCAGATCGCCCTGCGCAAGCTTAGGCAATTTACCACCCGCACCGAGGGCGAAGCCACCGAACTCGATTTGGAGGGCACCGTGGATAAGACCTGCAACAACGCCGGCCGTCTGGAACTGGTATGGGAGCGTCCCCGCGCCAACGGCATGAAAGTGCTGCTGCTGATGGATGCGGGCGGTTCCATGGTCAGCTACAGCCGCCTGTGCAACCAGCTTTTCACCGCGGTCAACAAGGCCAACCATTTTAAGGATTTAAAGATATACTACTTCCATAACTGTATCTATGACTGGCTGTACCATACGCCGGGGTGTTATCAGGACGATTTTACCGAGACCGCGCATATCCTGAAAACCCTGGGGCCGGATTACCGCGTTATCATCGTGGGCGACGCCGCCATGGCGCCTTACGAGCTGACCCGCCCCGGCGGCATCATCGACTGGGATCTGTATAACGAGCGGCCCGGTATCGCGTGGCTGCGGGACATCCGCCAGCACTTCGAATACTCGGTGTGGCTCAATCCCATGCGCGCCAGCTATTGGGGCTGGACCGACGGCAGCACCACCATCCGCATGGTGCGCAACGTGTTTCCCATGGAGGAACTCACCGTGGACGGCCTGGAACGCGCCATCCGCTCATTAAAGAGCCGTTCCAAGACCGGCGGGCTGGCCAGCGTATATAAGAATTAACCGCAGGCGGATGGCCGCGGCGCAAAAAAACGCCCCGGCGGCGAAGAAGTGACAAAGCTCGGTTGGCAACGGTGAACGCGGTTGCCAACCGATTTTATTATGTGGTGGGGTCTGGTTCGTCGTCTGGCCCTGCGGCCGCTTGCTCCGCTTCTTCCTCCTCCAATGCGCGTTTGTTGTACACGTCGGCGATCCATACCACGGCTCCGTTGACCAGCAGCAGGAAGAACAGGACGAAGTCGATGATGGTGAATCCGGTGGCGATGGCGAAGATGAGATAGCCGACGCCGATGGCAAAGAGTAATATGGCAAAAATACGTTTACGGGTCATCTTGATCTGCCTCCTAATTATTTACGGGCTGTTGGCCGCGCGCGCAGCCTTTTTTCTAGTCCAGGCCCTCTACCATTTTAATGGCTTTGGCACACCATTTAATCTGCATTTCCTCAAAGTCAATCCCCGCCATCAGGGGCAGGTAGTCGGCCAGCTTCTCCTTGGAGGGGCGCTTGCTCCGGGTGATATTTTTTTCGTATTCGTGGTATTCGTTCAGCCGCTGGATATGTACCAGCATATCGGCGTTAATCTTGTCCAGCACCTCTTCCTTTTCCAGGCAATCCATGAAATACAGCTGTACCAAAAGCGGCTGCTTGATTACCGGTTTATCGGGATCGCGGCGCAGCCACTGGTGAAAAGCCTCATCGCCTGAGGGCTGCAGATGGTATACCTGCCGGGAGGGCTTGCCCACCTGGGGAATAGTCTCCATCTCGATCCAATCGCGGTCGGCCATGCGCTTGAGCGATTGATAGACCTGGGTGCGGGTGGCGGTCCAGTAGAAATTGGTGGTACGGGCCACGATCTTGGATAGTTCGTAGCCGGTGCGCGGTTTACGCCGCAGCAACCCGAGCAGCGTGTATTCCAGTGACATCTCGTTTACTCCCTTCGTTTACGTCGTTGTGCAGATATGTCTATACAATGAGTTATATATTACAAAGCGTAATATTACAGAATACTTTACCGCAAACATTTGCCGATTTCAAGACTTGACGGCAGGAAATATAATGTTTCTTGCAGGAGGAAGGTATCGGGGTCGCGAAATAAGGTGAAATGAGGTGAGACGGGCCGGAGCCAAAACAGCGGGAGGCGAATGCGGGCATGAGTAATGATAATCGGGTAGAAATAGTGGTCGACGGAGTTACCGGGGTAGGTAAATCCAGTCTGGTCAATATCATTGCCGAGGAGTTGAACCTGACTCCGTTCCGCGAAATGTTTGAGGATGAAAACCAGTTGCTGCATAAGTTTTTCAACGAGCGGGAAAAATGGTGCTTTACCATGCAGACCAATTTTCTCACCAACCGGTTCCGGCAATACCTGAACGCCATGCAGATCGGCAATGTGGTGATGGACCGCTCCATTTACTCCGACCCGGTGTTTGCGCAGATGTATCTGCGGCAGGGATACCTGAAGCCGGAGCAGTACGCGGTTTACAACAATCTGCTGGCCGCCATGCTGCAGCAGGTGGCGCCGCCGAAGCTGATCGTTTATTTGCAGGTAGACACCGACGAGGCGGTGCGCCGCATCCATCGCCGCGGGCGAGAGGATGAGATGACGGTGGAGCGCGAATATTGGGATATGCTCAATCAGTTTTACGAAGACAATTACCGCCACTACCGGCAGGGCCAGGTGCTGAGGCTGAATGTGGCGGGGCTGGATTTCGTGCATCGTTTAGCGGATCGGGAATATATCATGGGTGAGATTAAAAAGGCCCTGGCTTAGCCGGGCGGACAATACCTTGGGAATGAGGATGACCAGGCATGAACTTCCTGTTGGCATGTTTCGCGGCGGCGCTGATGCTGGGATATGGCTACTACTGTTGGCAGATATTGCGGGCCCGGCCGCAAAACTTTGAAAAACAACTGATGATGATGCTGGCGGAGTGGATGGTGGCGCGCGGCCCGGCCAGCCGCAGCGCGCTGTGGATGCTTTATATCGTATCGCTGTTTCTGGTGGCCATCTACTTTGTGCTGGTGTTCTCGGTGCTGAGTAACCCGGCCATTTTGTATCTATCCGCCGCCCTCGTCGGGGTGGAGGTATATCATTTAATTACCACCTTCTCGCATTTCCGCCGCTTCTTTGGCGGCCGCACCACCATCGTCGAGCTCCTCAACTGGAAACTGGAGCGCTTCTGCGCCCTGCTGTATTTCGCCCACGCCCTGCTGGTACTGTGCTGCATGGCATTTTCCCTGTAGCCAGCCGGGCGAGTCGTGCCCCGGCTCATTGTGGTATGAGCTTTTTTTATCGCGCGCCTGCTAACCGCTACCACGCTACAGGCGCAGAGCGTCCACCGCGCGGTGCAGCACTGCGGCGAATTCGGCGCGGGTGGCTTCGCCTTGCGGGGCTATGGTGCCGTCGTCGTAGCCCTCGAACAGCCCTATTCCTACTGCCCAGGCCATGGCCTCGGCGGCCCAGTCGGACACATCATTCCCATCGGTGAATGCCTCTAGGGTGCCGGTCGCCGTCATGCCCAGCCCATTATACTGCGCGTAGTTATAGAAAAATACCGCCAACTGCTCCCGCGTGATGGGGTCGCCCACCCCGAAATTGCCGTCGCCGTAGCCCGCAGCGATGCCCGTTTGCGCCGCCCACATAACGGCGTCGCTGTACCACCGTCCGCTTTCCACATCGTTAAAGCCGCCGCCGGTCGCGGCGGGGTTGCCCTCCAGCCGCCACAGCGTGGTCACCAGCATGGCTCGGGTGGCGGTAGCGCCGGGGTCGAAAGTATCTTCGCCCGTGCCCACCATCAGGCCCCGCTCATACAAGAACGTCACATCCTCGTAGAACCAATCCGTGGGCGCCACGTCGCTAAAGCCATCGCCCGCGCCGGGTGCGGTTTCCGAATCCGTTGCCGGCTCCGGCTCCGTGGCCGGGGACGCGGGCCTGCGGGAACTGCCGCCGCCGGAATGCGGGTTCACGATAAAGGCCACGCTGACGGTGGCGCTACTGCTGTTGATGGCGGTGATGATGAGGGTGTCGCGATACGTCCCCGCTGCCAGCCCGGTTTTGGGCTGCACGCTAAAGGCCGCTGTGCCGCCGTTTGCCGTCAGCGTGGCGGTGGTGGCGTTGTTGCTAAATCCGTTTCCTGGCGTTATGGTGTAATTCGTGCCGGTGGGAAGATTGACCGTGACACTCTGATTGCCGGTATTGGTGATAGTAACCTCCTGCGCGTCGGGGGCGGTCGAGTAGCCGACGGTCCTGCTGTCAAAGGTAATGGTGGCCGGGCTGGCGTCAATGGCGTAAACCGGCTCAACGCCAGCCGCGATAATCTCAATATCGCCCGTAATTTTCGGCGCCCCAATAGTCAAAATGCCGCCGGTATAGGTGTAGTCACTTGTCGCGCCCTCGGTCAGCGTCGTACCGCCCACTTTGACGGTGACCGCTGTGGGAAGCGTATAGCCGGTGCCGGCGGTCAGGATGGCGGTATAGGCTTCGGCGGTCTTGGCAAAAGGGAGACCGTCGCTTGTTATGCTGTTTGTCAAAGTGTTTGTTACAGCGTAGCCATTGATGCTATCCGCAGGTATTTCCACAAGCGCGCTGGCATAATTGGTCAGCTTGGTATTATCATTTGCGTCGCCGTTATACTGCTCGGAAAAGACATACAGCGTCTTACTCGTCATATCGATGCCGGAAAGGTCAACATCAATCGTACTGGCTGTGCTTGTGGGCTGCGCGATACGCCTATAGTAGGCGGTATTGCCGCTGCTGTTCCCAATAACAGCCGAAATATACTCGTTGGGCGCGGTGCCCGTTTTTGGCGTTGCGCCGGAATAGGCCACGGTTACAGTCTGTGTCGTGCTATCATACGCCGTTGTCGCGGCGGCAAAATCGCGGCCGCTGTCTAAAAGCGTCAGCTTCCATTCCGTGAATATAGTGGGCGAAACCGCCGCAAGCCCGCTATCCATACCGCTAACGGCTTTGCCGCCTTCGGCGGCGGAGATGAAGAGGACTTTTGACAAATCCAAGTTAAAAGCGGGACGCACCGCTACATTGCTGATGTTCACAGTAGCGCCGCTCACATTCACGGAGCCATTGTAGACCACACCCGCCGCGTTACCACTTAAGCCGGGAGAACGGAGCCACCAATCACCGTTATCGTCGCTATCATATGCACCTTGAGCCCGCGCATAGGCTGTATTCGCTTCGATACGGGCACTGTTGTCGTCAAAATAGCCGACGCTATCCTGCGCTTCGGCTACCGAAAGGGCAAAAATCTTATCCTCCGTATCTTTTCCGCCCGGTGTATGATTAGTCGGATTCTTGGCGTTTTGCAGCGTCGTTTCCAAAATTGCCCCGCGCTCGTTGGCGTTGAAGGCGGCGTTGATAAAGCTATTATTTTCGCCGCGGTAATCCACGCCGCCGGCACCGCCGGAATTTGCGGTTGCGCCGTAGCCGTTCAGCCAGGAGCGCAGAGTGCATTTCTCCCATGTGATGTCTTCATTATCCACATGATACGGCTTCACATCGAGGTTTTGGTTGGAAAGCAAAAGCAGGCCGTTGCCCACGCTCCAAGCGGTTCCGTGGTCTGTACCGTTGGGCGTTGTGGAAAGCACCCGCCATTTAACGGGGTGGGTATTGTAGCCGCCATTGTTGTCGCTCGACTGCGGATAGCTGCCGAAATAAACCGTATCGCCTGCTACTATGCTGTTCGCGCCGAGTTGGATTGCACCATCGCCTCTGAGGCGTAACACCAAATGAAGTGTGGAATCCTTTGAATGCTGTAATCTTGAAGCGTATTGCCGTCCTCAAGCTGTTTTCCGGCGAATATCAATCGCTGTTGGTCGGGTGGAATACCTTCCTTATCCTGTATCTTTGCCTTTATATCTTCAATTCTATCTGTTGGCTCAACCTCCAGCGTGATATGCTTGCTGGTCGGCGTTTTCACAAAAATCTGCATAGCAAATGCTTGCGGCGGCAGCAATACTATTGCCAGGCCGAGGCATAAGAGTGTTGTGAGCAGTCTTTTCATCATGGTGCGTCCTTGTGTCCTCATAAAATGGCCTCCCTATTTTAAAAAATATTACGAATCCGATGGCATACAAAAACGCGGCTTGGCATGGGCGCAAAGCGGCATAAAAAACAAGTGTATTCATTATGAGCGCGCAAAGAGAACACACTTATCCCTGTCCGTCCGATTATAAGGGCGCATTTCCATTTACCAAGCCCCTTTCGACTTATTTCTTCATATATAGCAATATTATACCAGGCGGACGCGGGGGGAGGCAAGGAGAATTGCGCTGCAAGGCACGGTTGGCGCGCGATGTGTGCCGGTACAAATATGCCG
>JAUNBV010000006.1:0-8526 GCA_030526885.1 Syntrophomonadaceae bacterium | reverse complement strand
GTTTGCTAAATTGTGGCATAATGTCATGCCGTGTATCCTTTTTTCAAACATTTTTCGGCGTACTTTTGTTCGTTTTTCAAACTAAAATGGACAATGTTGTCCATTTTGCTGAACGTTAACCTGTGGATAACTCAAATGCCAAAGCCTGGTGCGGGCATCCATTTTCGTGCATATTAACCGGGCGGCGGGGGCACGATACTATGAGAAAAAATATGGAATGGATGTATGGGCAATGAGAGTTATCCCCCGCAAGCCGCGCGGAGCAGGGGCCGAGGCTCAGGGCCGGCCGGAGGAGCATCCGGTGCTGGAGCCCCGGCTAAAGGATAATTTAGAGCGGTTGTCCGGGCTGATGGAGCGCAATAATGATCTTATCAGCCGCCGTTTTTTGGTGCGCGCGGCGGGAAAAGAGGCGTGCCTGCTGCATTTGGACGGGCTGGTGGACTCGCTGGCGCTGGATCAGGATATCCTGAAACCCTTGCAGTCGGCGCCGCGGGAGCAGTTGCCGGGGGATGACGAGGCGACCGGGATGTCGCCGCTGGACGGGGTGGAGGCCTCGCTGGTGGGGGTGACGCAGGTGCGGCGGGTGGCTTCCCTGCAAGAGGTAGTGGATGAGGTGTTTGCCGGCTTCACGCTGCTGCTGATGGACGGAGAGCGGGAGGCGCTGCGCATGGATATCCGCGGCGGCGAGATTCGCTCCCTGACGGAGCCGGTGCTGGAACAGTCCATTACCGGCCCGCAGGAGGGAATGCACGAAAAGCTGGTCATAAACCTGGCGCTGGTGCGACGTAAGCTGCGCGACCCGCGGCTGGTGGTGCAAAAGTCGCGCATCGGCCGCCGCAGCCGCAATGATATGGCGGTACTGTATATCGACGATATCGCCGACCCCGCCATTGTGGAGGAGGTAAAGGCGCGTATCGCCACCATTGATATCGACGGGGTGCTGTCGGTGAACTATATTGCGCAGCTCATCGACGATAATCCCTGGACGGTATTCCCGCTGGAGCGCACTACCGACCGCGCGGATGTGTTGGTGGCGGAACTGCTGGAGGGGCGGGTAGTGGTGATGGTGGATGAGTCGGCTTTTGCCATCGCCTATCCCGCGCTGTTTGTGGAAATGCTGCAAGCGGGCGAGGACTATTATCAGAAGGCCAGCGCGGGGGCGCTGTGGCGCGCCATGCGCTTCCTGGCTTTTTTCCTGGCCGTGTCGTTGCCCGCAGTATATGTGGCTCTGTTGGGTTTTCATATCGAATTGGTACCGTATAAGCTGCTCAACACCCTGGCGCAATTACGCGAGGAAGTGCCGCTGCCGGTAGTGTTTGAAGCCATTGTGATGGAGCTTATTATCCAGCTGGTAATCGAAGCGGGGTTGCGCCTGCCGGCGCTGCTGGCCCCCACGGTGGGGGTAGTCACCGGTATTATTCTGGGCCAGGCGGCCATATCGGCCAAACTGGCCAGCCCGGCGATGATAGTGGTGGTGGCCATGACGACGATTGTTACCTTTGCTATCCCCAATTACAATCTGGTCACCAGCACGCGCGTGCTGCGCCTGCCGATGATCGTGCTGGCGGCGACGTTCGGTTTGTTCGGCTTGGCCTTGGGCTGGTATGTGCTGCTGGTGCATATGGCTACGCTGCAAAGTATGGGCCAGCCTTACTTTGCCCCGTTGGCCCCCCTGCGCTGGCGCGATATGAAGGATGTATTTTTTAGGTTTTTCCTGTTCGATTTTGAGTACCGGCCCCGCTCCATTCCTCATCAGGATGACCGCAGGCAAATTCCCCCGCCGAAAGGGGGGGCATAGATGCAGCATCCCCGCTTCGCGCTGGAAAGCCGTCATATAGTGTTTCTGGTCATCGGGGCGCAGATCGCCACCGGTCTTTTTATCCTGCCGCGGATAGCGAGCGAACACTCGGGTCAGGATGCCTGGGTGGCGGTATTATTGGGCTCGTTGCTTCCGCTGGCTTCCATCCTGCTCATCAATTTTGCCTGCCGCCAAAGGCCGGAGGCGAGCCTCACGGAATACCTGACTACGCTGGGGGGGCGCTGGTTCGCCTTTGGGTTTATCCTGCTTTTGCTCAGCTTTCTCATATTGTTTGAAGCCACGGTGGTGAGGCTGTTCGTGGAAATATCGTCCTCCTTGCTGCTGCCCAGGACGCCGGTGTGGATGATCGCCCTGCTCATAGTGCTGGCGGTGGTATATCAGGCCATGCAGGGCGCTACGGTAGTAGCGCGGGTGAACGAGATGTATTTCTTCATTTTGGCGGTGTTGATAGTGGCGCTGGTTTTGGTGTCCATCCCCCATTTCCAATGGACCAGTATGCAGCCGGTGCTGGGGCACGGCCTGCAAGATATAGCGCGCGATTCCCTGAAAACCATGTACTCCTTCGCCGGAGTGGAGATTCTGGTGCTGTATTATTTCATGGTAAAACGGCGCGAGCAGGTGCTGAAAGCGGCGCTCATGGGCTGGCTCATCACTTTGATCATCTACCTTACGGTGACGGTCATCTGCCTGTTGAGCTTTGGCGCCGAGTTGCTGACCAACCTGACCTGGCCGGTGCTGCTCATAATGAAGCTGGGCAAGCTGCCGGTGATCGAGCGCATGGAGTTTTTCTTTCTGCTGTTTTGGCTGGGCATCGGCGTGCGCCCGATGGTAAACGCCACCTGTGCCATGGCGCACAGCCTCGGCACCCTGTTCGAGTTCGATTTTAAGCGCTGGTTCAAGCCCACGGTGGCGTTGCTGGGAGCCATAATAATGGTGGTGTCGTTGCTGGAGCAGGGGGTGGAGCAGGCTTTGAAATGGAGCGAATGGTGCGGCTATATGTCCGCCATCTTCGGCATAGCGCTGCCCCTGTTGCTGTGCGTGATACGGCTGGTGCGGGGAAAGGCGGTGGCGCCGGATGGGTAAGGGTAAAAAGCTCCGGGCAAGGGCGTTATTCCTGCTGTTGGTGTTGCTCCTGCCCGCCCTTGGCGGTTGTTGGGACCAGCAGGACATCGACAGTCTGGATATGCCCATCGCCGCCGGATTCGATGTGGACGCAGGCGGCAACATCGTGGTGAGCAGCCTTATTCCCAATGTAAGCCAGACGGCGGAACGCAAGTATCATGTGGATACGGTGACGGGCATCACGGTGGGCGAAGCGCGGCGCATACGGTCCTTTAATTCCGGCAAGACCTATGACGTAGCCAGCGTCCGGGTATTGCTGTACGGCGAGGAGCTGAGCCGCCAGGGCCTGACCGGCCCGATGGATTCGGTGGCCCGGCGCCCCCAAATCGCGGATTATCTGCCCATAGCGGTAGTGCAGGGCACGGCGGAGGAAGTGCTCAATATCAAGACCCAGGACTATCCGAATATCGGGCAGGTGCTGATTACCCTGCTGGAGAACAGCAACCGCGACAATTTCGGGGTGCAGGTCAGCGTGCACGAATTCACCCGCCAGGTGAAATCCGTGGGGCAAAACCCGGTGTGCCCGCTGTTGCATGTTAACGGCGACCACGCCGAGATCATTGGCTGCGCGGTGTTTAAAAAAGATAAAATGATCGGCGACCTTGACACCGACCAGACGCGGGCCTTGCTGCTGCTGCGCGGGGAGGACCGCAGGGGCTATGCGTCCTTTACCCTGCGCGAAGACGGCCAGACCGACCGCGGCAGCGTGCTGCTGTCCAACCGCCGAGAAATGGAGCTCACCCGCAAGGACGGCAAGCTGCACTATAACATAACCGTTAACCTGGAAGGCACGCTGGAGGAGCACGGCCTCCCCCGCACCCTGACCGACCAGCAGGATTATATTCGCAAGGTGGAAAACCAGGTAAAGCGCGATGTCCAGCGCCAATGCGACGATGTGCTGAAATACGCGGAGCGGGAATTTGGCATCGACTGCTTTGATTTAAGCCGCCATGCCCTGGCCCGCTGGCGGCCGGAGCTGGAAGACAGCATCGAGGAAAACTTCTGGGATATGGCCGAAATACAGGTGGAAGTGAAGGTGAAAATAAAAGGCGTGGGCCAAAAGCTGTGGAAAGAATAGAAAGTTATTGTTATAATGGCAAGAATAAAAACCAGCTTTAAGGAGACGCCGTATGCCGCAAGCAAAGCCGCGCTGGAACCTGGTGGACGTGATACTGGTATATGTGGGCACCATGATATTGGGGCTGCCCCTGGTGGCCTTGCTGGGGGCCAAGCTGTTTCCCGCCGGCATGGATACCTTGACCCAGTTTGGCGTGGCCGCCGCCGGCCAATATCTTTCCATGGCCTTTTTGGTATGGCTGCTGGCCGTACTGCTGCGCCGTGCCGCCTGGCGGGATCTGGGCTTTGTGGCCCCGCGCCGCCAAGACCTCGTGCGTTACGGCCTTCGCGGCGGGCTGCTGCTGGCCGCGATTATGATTGCGCTGGGCCTGCTCATCGCCATCATCCAGCCTGAACTGGAAGGCCAATACTTTGAACAGGTACTGCGCGAGAGCAGCGCGGGGTATCATTTCGCCATCACCTTCCTGGCCGGCGTCATTGTCGGCCCGCTCACGGAGGAACTATACTTTCGAGGCATGCTCTACCCGGTGCTGCGCCAACACCTGGACGTGCGCTGGGCCATCATCGTCGGCGGCGTGCTGTTCGGCGTCATCCACGCCGACCTGTGGCGCGCCATCCCTCTGGCGGTAGGCGGTATCGGCCTGTGCTATATATACGAAAAAAGCGGCAGCATCTGGGTGTCCTTTCTGGCCCACGCCCTGTGGAACGGCATCATGTACGCCATCATCGTCCTGCCCATGCTGGCCGGATAGGCCCGGAGAAGGGTAAATCCAAAGGAATTTTTATGGGGGGCCTGGTCTCGTTTGTTAAGCGGCCTGTTTATTTGTTCCTCCGCTCAGTCGTCGTTGCCTTCCCCGCTCCTTTCTCCTTTCCACGCTCTCCGCGCTCTCCACGCTCTCCTCACACGCATTTTACTCCCCCCGTTTGAGCCCGCTGGTTCCCATCATAGGCCCCGTAACGTCTAAAAACAAAAATATGTGAAAATTCGTCGTTTTGTGTTTACACCAACATTCTTTTATTGTTAAAATAAATTCAGGTAATTTCCCCTGCGGAACAATGAAATGCAGACACAGAGAGAGGGGTTCGCCGCATGTTTTTACTCGCCCTGGAGGGGCTGGAGAGCGAAAGCGACCGCGATTTTTTCATCGCCCTTTACCAGAGCCATTACCATATAGCACATCGCAGCATCCGCGCTATAGTCGGCGCTACAGCCGACGTCGACGACCTGTGCCAAGAATGTTTTCTCCGGCTCATTAAAAAAAATTCTTTTTTGCGCACGGTGGGGTGTAACATTTTGACCGGCTATGTTGTTATAACAGCTAGGAACGTAGCGCTGAACCACCTGAAACATAGCCAAGTGCAGGATAAGCACATGTTTTACGGCCTGGAGGACGATCTCGCCGCCACCTTGCACCGACCCGGCCCCGATGCCGCAGAACTCATGGCCCAGCAGGAGCGCGCGGAGGAAATGATTGCCATCATGATGCGATTGTCCCCCGCGCAGCGCGATGCATTCTATATGAAATACGTCCTGGAACTGAGCCACGACCAGATAGCGCAAAACTTAAACCTCAGCCCGGACAGCGTGCGGGTGTATCTGCACCGCGCCCGCCATCGGATGAGGAACATACTGCGAGAGGAGCGAGAAGAAAGTGAACAATAAAGCCATTAAGCCTGACGCAGCCAGGCAAGAGTTTAAACAAAAGCTGTACGAAGAATACGAAGACAGCCTGTTTCGTTTAGCCGCCTTTCACACTCTGGAGCGGGAAGGCGAAATGTGGCGGCGTGAAATGGAGGAAATCCCCCCCGAAGAACGCCTCTATCCCAGCGCGGCGCAGTTGAAACACATGCGCCGGCAGTTGGATAAAGAGTTGAACCGGCAGCAATGGTCGCGCCGGCGGCAGCGCGCAACCCGGCTGGTCAATGTCGCCGCCGTGATAGTGCTGGCGTTTGCCATCGTTTCTACCACCCTGGTGATGAACGTGGAAGCCGTGCGACAGCGGGTGTACAATGTTTTACTGGTCAAACAGCCCGAATCCACCCTGTTTCAATTAGAAGCAGCATCGCCGGAAGAAACCGCAGCCGTAATGGCAGCCTCCCCCGGCTACTGGCCCGGCTACGTGCCCGAGGGCTATAGCTTGATAAAGCGCGAGACAAACGGCGGCAATACCCGAACCGTCTATATGTGCGGCGACGATAAATATCTGAATCTTACCGTGCTTTCGCCCGACGCCAATGTTTATCTGGATTCCGAAAACGCCGACCGGGAAGAAACCATATATATCAATGGCAACGAAGGCCTGCTGATCGAGAAATATGGTCAGTATTCGCTTACCTGGGCCGCGGACGGACATATTTTCACTCTCAGGTGTCCTCTGAGCCTGGAAGAGACCGTAAAAATAGCCGAAAGCTTGAGCTACCAAGAAATTTAAATATTTTTTAAAAAAGGTGTAACATTTTGCCCTCCTAAGTTGTTTATAGGGGCAGGAACAAATTTTTAAGGAGGTTTTTTTATGAGAAGACAGATGAAAACAGGAGTAGTGATGCTGACGCTGATGGCGCTGCTGGTGACCGCCCTGCCGGCGGTGGCGGCAACGGAAAAGGCGGATGCGGAGGAAGGCAAGCCGATACGGATGGTGCTGGCGGATTGGGGCGGGGTAAGCCTGAATCTGCTGGGGGAGGAAAAATACTTTGAGGTTTGGGAAGCTATGACTTACAGCGAGCAGATGGCTCAAACTTACAGCGAAAAAGCAGCTTTCAATGATAAGAACCGCGAACTCAAGCTGGCGAAGGCCAATATCGACTCCTATGACCTGGATAACGAACGCCGGCTGGCCTACACCGTCAGTGACGGTTCCGCCATGAAGGTCTATCTGCACGATTTGCAGAGCGGGGAAAACAAAGTCATATCCCAAACCAATACTACCAAACGCCATGTGCAGGTGTGCGGGGGGCGCATCGCCTGGGTGGACAGCGGCTCCGGCTCCGGCCGCGGGACGATAATCATATATGAGCTGGAAGGCGGCAGCTCCCGCACTATCACCCTGCAAGAGAGCAAAAACGTGGAGCTGGCCCTTACCGAAAAATATCTGGCCTATTTCAACGGCGAGAGCGGAAAGAGCGGAGTATCGGTATATGACTTAATGGCAGGCACCACCCTCACCGCCAGCAGTTCCAAGACCCCCAAGGCTTCCTTGACTATGTGGGGCGAACGCCTGGCATGGGCGGAGGGCAGCGGGGCTACGCTGCCTGCGGGCAGCCTGGCAGACTATGTATATGGGTACGCAGTTCCCAACAGCACCTTAAATGAGATTTGGGCTTACGATATGGCCACGGAGAAACTTACCCAGTTGACCGACAATAACTATAACGATATCCAGCCCTGGGTATGGGATAAATATGTCACCTGGGCCCAGTTTGACGCCCAAGGCACATCAGATATCCTGGCGATGGATCTGGACGATGGAACTATCTATGAATTGCCCATTGATCCTTTAGTGCTCGTCAGTCCGTGTATCAGCGCTGCCGCTCAGTCCTTTATTGATCTCAAAGACAACCAAACGGATACGTATTTGCTCATTGTCAAAGCGCCCACTCCGGCTCTTCCGGCTTTGCCCGGCGATGAGCTTCCCGATGACCAAACCGACCCTTCTAAGGAAGAACAACCGGCCAAAGAGCCGGCAAACAGCTATCAAAGCCCGCAGTTTGCGGCAGCAGCCGACCAAGCCATTACCCGGCTGAAAGGATTAGGGGTGATGCAAGGTTACCCCGACGGGAGCTTTGGCGAAGAGAAAACCCTGACCCGGGCTGAGATCAGCAAAATAGCGGTCATAGCAGCGGGACTGGAAGCAAACGCCCAGAACGAACCGGGGCAGGCTTCCGCCTTTACCGATGTGGCTGCGGGCCATTGGGCCCACGGCTGGATAACGGTAGCTGCCGGGCAAGGGTTCATAAAAGGCGACGGCGACGGGCAGTTCAGGCCGGACGACACGCTTACCCAGGCGGAAGCGCTAACGGTTTTACTGCGGGTGCTGGGCTATGACGATGAGCTGCCGGGGGCGTGGCCGCATGACTATGTGTCCAAAGCCGCGCAACTTGGCGTTTTGAACAACGTGATCTTTCTGGCTGATTCCCCCATAAACAGAGCGGAAACCGCCGTGATCACGGCAGCCATTCTGGAGCAGGGCAAAGTTGAGTAGGAGGGATAAGGGAGTCAGGGTGAGTCAGGGGACGGCAGACCGTTACAAAAGCTAAGCTACGGAAGCTGTTTTCCATTGGATAAACAGCTTCCTTCTGGCTGGTAAGCTAAAACAGAGATAAGGTACAATAAGGAGGCTAACTGGGAGTCGAAGGGGGACCGGCAGACTGTGCCAATACTATCTGCCGCCGCTTCGGTCCGCCCCGTCCTGCGCCCGGCCCGCCGCCACCTCTAAGGCAAACGTTCTCTTTTGTAACTTAAGCCGCCGCCGCTTAAGGCGAACGGCCATTTTTGCGCCCTAGCTCCCCCC
>JAUNBV010000143.1 GCA_030526885.1 Syntrophomonadaceae bacterium | reverse complement strand
GTGGGCCTGACCGAACGCCAGGCGATGGATGGGGGGCATGAGGTCAAGATCGCGCGCCTGAGCGCCGCCGCCATCCCCAAAGCCCAGGTGGTGGCGCAGCCTACGGGCCTGCTTAAGGTAGTTATCGACAGCAACACCGGGCAAATCTTGGGCGCGCATCTGTTTTGCGCCGAGTCCCATGAAATAATCAACCTGTTCAAGCTGGCGGTGGATGCCAAACTCCCGTACACCGTGTTGCGGGACGCCATCTACACCCACCCCACGATGAGCGAAGCGCTCAACGACCTGCTGTCCGCATAGGTTATCCACAGGTGGACGTTCAACGAATTTCCAGACGTCTGGAAATTTAGTTTGAAAAGCGGACAGGGCGCGCAGCGCCCGCAGCTTAGCAATTAGCGGATAGCAAGTAGCGGTTTGCCCGTAGGGGTGCGTCCGCCTCACAGCAGCATAGTACCTATACGAGGCAGCAGCGGACTTTTTTGGCCAGCTAACCGCTATTAGCTATTTGCTAACCGCTGTGGGCGTTAGCCCACAAGTTATCCATAGGCGACGCTCAACGAATGTTCAGACGTCTGAACATTTAGTTTGAAAAACGGACAGGGCGCGCAGCGCCCGCAGCTTAGCAAATAGCGGATAGCTTTTGGGGTTGCGATTAAGGCGGAGTGCGGGCAGGCCTGACATGGTGACGGCTTAGGCTATGCGGTGGATAATTCGCATTGCAGCGGATCGTCTACGATGGGGGCGGTGGCAAAGATTTCAACGGGGTCCAGATCGACACAGGCAGTTTCATCGCGGTTGCCGGCAATGTCCCATGCCACAGCATCATTAAGAACGGTGAGCCTCTCGCGGAAAAACACCGGGTCGGCCATGGGCGCGAATACTCCGCCCCTTGCTATTATGGGCTTCATATCGACCAGACGCACAGCGCCGTCGTTGCAATATGCGTAAACCGTGAAATCATCACCCGGCAAGACCTGTACCACCGCGGGGAATAGTTCCATCTTTATTCCTCCTTTACATGAGAGGCATAATTCTGTTGAGGGGCTGATCAGCTTTCGCAAGTTCCCAGTTTTGCATCAGTTCATCCTTATGCATTTCGCCCCAGGCCAATGCGAATTTCAGCTGACGGGCTGGTAGTGCGCCCCTTATTACATACCCTCTTTGAATGTCAATCAGCGCCTTGTGCCCGCCATATTCAGCATGAAAATGCGGGGGGTTGTGCTCTGCATAATACATAGTTATACGTATCCCGCCAAACAACGATATCTCCGGCATTCTACGGCCACCATCCCTTTGGGATATTTTAAATCAGTGTAGCAGAAAACGGCGTGAATAGCAACCCGGAGGAGGGCATCTCCCCCGCCGCTTGCAAAACCGATTACACCCCGTTATACTGATGCTAATTGATACTGTTTAATATCAAAGGTGATGGGCGTGGACGCCGCGTTATTTGCCAAAATGCTGTCGGACAAGAGCGTGACGGACGTCACTCCGTTTCCGGTCTACTTCATCGAAATAGAACAACTCAACGCACCGGCGCGACGCGAAAAGACACGAGCGGATATGGATTCGCTGCACGGAGGTATCGACATGATCCAAATATCGAGACTGTCTTTTAGCTATTCGCGGCAGCCGTTTATCGAAAACATGAGCTTTTCCGTGTCAGAGGGCGAGATATTCGGCTTCTTGGGCCCCTCCGGCGCGGGCAAAAGCACGCTGCAAAAGATTCTCACCGGGCAGTTGGCCGGCTATGGCGGCACCGTGCGCGTATTGGGCCGGGAAGTCAATGCCCATGGGCGCGATTTCTATGAACGCATCGGCATCGATTTCGAGTTTCCCACCCTCTACGAAAAGCTGACCGGACGGCAGAACCTGGAGTTTTTCGGTTCGCTCTACGCGCCGCCGCTGCGGGATATAGGCCAGCTGCTGGCGGGCGTGGAGCTTACCCACGACGCCGACAAAAAGGTGGCCCAGTATTCCCGGGGCATGAAGAGCCGTCTGGGCTTTTTGCGCGCCCTCATCAACGACCCCGACATTCTCTTTCTGGACGAACCCACCAGCGGGCTTGACCCCGCCAACGCCCATCTCATGAAGCAGATGATTCTCGATGAAAAGGCCCGCGGCAAGACCGTCATCCTGACCACCCATAACATGCAGGACGCGCAGCAACTGTGCGACCGGGTGGCTTTTATCGTAAATGGCAGCATTGTCGCGCTGGACACGCCGCATGACCTGATACTTCAGCGCGGGGCGGCGTCCCTGCGCTACACGTGGCGGGAGGATGGCGCGGAGAAAAGCGGGGAATGCCGGCTGGACCGGACCGGCGAGGACGCGCAGCTGCAAAAGCTGATCGCCGGCGGGCAACTGCTCACCGTGCATTCCGCCGAACCGAATCTGGGCGATATCTTTATGGAGGTCACCGGGAGGGAGCTGCAATGAGGCTGCTCAGGTTGATGGCCGGCGATATCCGGTTTCAATGGAAATACGGATTTTACTCCGTGTACGCCGTCTTCACGGCGGTGTACCTTATGACGCTGGCCGCGGTTACGGAGAGCGCGCGCCGGGTGGTGGCCACCGTGATGATCTACTCGGACCCTGCGGCGATGGGACTTTTCTTCATGGGAGCCATCATCCTGCTGGAAAAAAGCCAGCGGGTGGACTGCGCCCTCGCCACCACACCCATCCGCACCCTCGAATACTTGACCGCCAAACTCATTTCACTGGCCGTCATCAGCCTGATAGTAGGGGCCATATTGGCCGTGGCGGGCGGGGTGCAAAACCTGCCGCTGTGCTTGGCGGCGATATTGCTGGCCTCCGTTTTCTGCTCCGCCTGCGGCCTCATTGCCGCCGAGCGCAGCCAATCGCTGAACCGGTTCGTCCTGTGGTCCATGCTCATTGAGCTTATCCTGTGCCTGCCGGCGCTGCTGCTGTTCGGCATTGAAAACCCGTGGCTGATGCTGCACCCCGGCGTGGCAGCCGTGTGGGTCATCCATGGCGGCGCGCCCAGCACGGCGCTGTGCCTGCTGTCCCTGGCGGCGTGGTGTGTGGCGGCGCTGTGGCTGGGCGACAGGAGCGTAAAGCGCTACTTTGCGGAATCGGGAGGGGCTGCGCTATGAAAGCGTTGCTATCCGTCACCAGGCAATTTTTTGCCCAGCTCCGCTCGGACGCCATGCTGGTCATGCTCATACTTCTCCCTATAATAATGGGATTTCTGTTTCGCTTCGGCGTTCCGGCCTTGGAGGGATATTTGTGCACGCAGCTGGGCCGGGCGGCGATACTGGCCCCTTACTACTTTGTATTTGACCTGCTCCTGTCCATCATGACCCCCTACATGTTCAGCGCGGCGGGAGCCATGGTGATACTGGACGAAGCCGACCTCGGCCTGGCGCGAGCCATCGCGGTGACGCCGGTGGAGCGCAGGGGCTACCTGGCCTCCCGCATCGGCGTCCCCGCCGTGCTGGCTACGCTGTACTGCACGGCCGTAACCTTGGTGTTCCGGCTCTCCGGCCTGGACGCGGGACGGCTTATCGTGCTCGCGCTGTGCTCGGGCGCGCTGGGGGTGGTGGTGGCGCTGATGGTATCCTCCATGGCTCAGAACAAAGTGGAGGGTCTGGCCTATTCCAAACTTTCCGGCCTGTTCGTGCTGGGCCTTCCCGTGGCGCTGCTGATTCCCGCCCCGGCCCAATATATCTCCGCCGTCCTCCCCACCTTCTGGATGACCAAGCTCGCCCTGGGCGCGAGCCTGCTCAACGCACTGCCGGCGCTGCTGGCCTCGCTGCTGTGGGCAGCCGCGTTCGCACGGCATTTTGTGAAAAAGGTACTGACCTGACGGGTTTTGGCGTGATGAGTTGAGCAAGGCGCCGGAACAGGGCAAGGCGACGGGTAAGGTGACACCGCGTGCCGAAATACCTATTGACTAACCAAAGCCATCCGGCTATATTATTACGCAAAATTGCGGATTGCCGCACTTTTATGAAATAGAAAAGCGCGTGGTCGCGGATGGAAACAATAAAAAGATATCTATATATTGAATAAGCTGATATCGAAGAAACACAACGGGCTGATTAAAGTCATTACCGGCGTACGCCGTTGCGGCAAATCCTTTTTGCTGTTTACTCTGTTCAAGCAACACCTGATCGACCA
>JAUNBV010000142.1 GCA_030526885.1 Syntrophomonadaceae bacterium | reverse complement strand
TCGTTTTTAACGTGCCATATGTCATTTTTGCGGTGCTGCCGCGCCTGCGCCAGCACCGCTTCCGCATCGATACGCGTGACAAAGGCGCGCACCCGCCCCTCCGTATCCGCGATGCGCCGCAAACAGGCAATGGCCAGCGCTTCCGCCGAGACATCTCCCGCCTTGAGCCGCGCCTGCATTTCATGCATAGCCAGATCATAAAGCTCCATACTTTTATACTCCTTAAACCGTCTTGCCCGGCTGCCGGCCGGGGCTTAAATTTCTCCCCCGTCCCGGCCCCCGACAACTATCACACTATTTTCGGCACCTTATACTGCCCCGCCTCCGGCAGCGGCGCATTGGCCAGCATATCCTCCCGCGGCGGGGAGGGCTTTATCGTATCTTCACGAAACACATTATATACCGGCAGGATATGCGACAGCGGCTCCACTCCTTCCGTGGACAGCTCATTCAACTGCTCCACATAGGTCAGGATGCCGCTGAGCTGCTCCGCAAACGCGCCCTTCTCCCGCTCGGAAAGCGTCAGCCGCGCCAGCTCCGCCACATGTTCCACTTCCGCTATCGTCAAAGCCATAATATTCCCTCCTAAAACCGCCCTATCAATATATTTACAAAGTAAAGTATATTATACGACAAAATGGCATGAAAAGCCAATACTCTCCGTGCGCCGCGCGCAGGTATACATTACGGGGAGGAAAACATGGTCTCCGCATACCCAACGTATGCTCCCCGCATACCTCAATACATGCTGGCAGCAGCTTTACACCGCCCTGCAAACATGCATTAATATTTATAAGGGACAAACATGACAAATATGACCGGGAACGGACGAAAGGAGCGGAAGCCATGAGCAAAGCCAAAGTGCACCCCGCAGGGGCGACGGGCAGCAGCCTTGCCAACACGCCTTTTACCCCCGCGGAGATTGCCGCCGGCCATCTGCGCGTGGCCCTGGTCGGCGAAATCATAAATACCCGGCGCCGATGCGGCCTGAGCCAAAAGCGGCTGGGGGAGATGGGCGGCGTCCGACAGCCCGTCATCGCCCGACTGGAAAAAGGCGTCACCGACCCGCAGCTCTCCACGGTACTCAAAGTACTGGCCCCGCTGGGCAAAACCCTGGCCATCGTACCGCTGGAGAAACCATAGCCCCGGCGGAGGCAAGACCCGATGCAAGCGGCTTACCCGATAGTTATGAGCAGGGGAAAGAGATTTATCGTGGTGTACGTATCCGATTTCGATATCAGTCCCCAGGGCAGGGATTACGCGGATGCGATGGCTATGGCTAGTGATGCCTGCGCAGCCACCAATACGGTCATAGATGTCAAAAAGAGAAAGCATCTGCGCACTGCCCGATAAGCGGGCAGTTATCGTTCCCGTTTCAGATAGACCATATCGACCAGTTGCGTGCCGTCTGCAAACATAGGATGGTCGTAGTTGTCGGTGAAAAAGTTTTTTATGCGATGTGAC
This sequence comes from Syntrophomonadaceae bacterium, assembly GCA_030526885.1. Classification (GTDB taxonomy): domain Bacteria; phylum Bacillota; class Syntrophomonadia; order Syntrophomonadales; family Syntrophomonadaceae; genus JAUNBV01. The sequence goes on along the minus strand of JAUNBV010000142.1, from coordinate 2,791 downwards.
TCCACAAAGCCGCATTGATTATAAAAGCTTAGCGCAGAAGGAACGTCGCCGGTTCCCACCAGCATCGCGCCGCAATCGGAATAATGGCAAAACACAAATTCTATGAGCCTTTTCCCATAGCCCCGGCGTTGACACGCCGGCGTAACCGCAATATTTTTTAGCTCATAAACGCCCGCCGCCTCTTTGGTAACCACGCATTGGGCTTTTACCCCATCGTCGTCTAGGACAAACATTTCGCCGCGTTCAAGGTATTTGTCTATCATGCTTTCCTGCTCGTCGGCCAATAACAGCAAGTCGATATACGCTTTTTTATCGTTGGTAACCTTTCGTATGTTCACAAGCAGACTCCTTTATCGCCCCAACTGCTGTTTCAGCAGCCATTCTCAGCCCTTCTTCAATACTCACCCCCAGGCATAGCCGCCTTCCAGGTGGGGGGAGTTGATGCAATAGCCAGCCTTTTGCTTCTTGGGCGAAATCGGCAGTAGATATGTGTTGCGCCATATATGTGACCCTCCCCCCGGGGTGCGCTCGTCGCATTGTAACACGCATAAACACGCAGGTCAAACGCCACCAAATTGTGATAAACCCGCGGCGTTTCGCAATACAAAGACCGGGGCGGCCAGGGCTGCGCGCTACCGTCTCGCCACGCCGTAGCGCCGTTGCGCCAGCCGGGCAGTGCGTTGAAGCCGGGCCGCCGCTGTGGTAGGATAGTCTACAGCACAACGCATCGGTATTGGCGCGGTAAAATATATGGGTTAGGGGATTACGTAAAAATCCGCCTGCGCCGTGCGCTCAATAAGCGCTTGGATTTAAGAGGGGGGTTAGCCATGAAGAAATGGTATGCCGAGGAGTACGAGTGGGAAATCGAAGTGACGGGGTTTCTCCGCGGTGACCGCACGGAGCGGTATTGCCGCAACGGCGAGGAGATTGGCGACAAGTACGCCTGCACTTATGGCTGTCCTGTAAATGCGCAGGGGCAGGGCATTTGCTCCAAGGTGATGATGATCATGTTTCCCATCATGGAGGCGGTCAGGAGCGGCGGGGACTTGAGCAACATCGGCGGCACGAGCCAATACAGCAAGGACGTGGTATGCCCGGATGGCTGCGTTATGTTCCGCATGACCGCCCGGCCACTGGGAAATGAGAACTTCTACAAGGGCAACTTTTTTGAAATGCCTTAACAGCGGTTAAAATTCCAGTTCCCCCTGGGCCATCTCATTGCCGGCCAACAAGGCCAGGAACTCCGGTTCCTCCATGATGCGGACGCCCAGGGACAGGGCTTTGTCGCGCTTGCTGCCGGGGTTTAGGCCGCACAGCACGCAGGAAGTCTTGCTGCTCACCGAGCCGCTGACGCGGGCGCCCAGCCTGGTCAGCCTTTCGCCCGCTTCCTTGCGGTCCATGCTGTCCAGGGTGCCGGTGATGACGAAGGTTTGCCCGGCCAGGGTCTGGGGCCCGGGGGCTTGAGCTTCCTCGTGCATACGCACCCCGGCGGCTTGCAGGGCGGCGATGCTCTCCACATTGCTGTCCTCGCTGAAAAACAGGCGCAGGCTCTCGGCCATTTTGGGGCCGATTTCATCGATCAGGGCCAGTTCTTCCTCCGTGGCGGCCATCAGGGCTTCCATGCTGTGGTAATGGCCGATGAGCAGTTCCGCGCTGCGCACCCCGATATGGCGGATTCCCAGCGCCGCCAGCAGGCGGGCGGGAGAACGGTCGCGGCTGGCGGCCACGGCATTTAACAGATTATCCGCCGAGCGCTCGCCCATGCGGGGCAGCTCCAGCAAATCTTCCCTGCGTAGATGATAGATGTCCTCCAGTTTATGCACCAGTCCGCGCTCCAACAGCAGATCCACCGCCGCCGGGCCCATGCCCTCGATATCCATGGCGTCACGGGAGGCAAAGAATATCAGGCTTTCGCGGATGCGGGCGGGACAAGACATATTCACGCAGCGCCACGCCACCTCCGCCTCCGCCCGCACCAGTTCCTCCCCGCAGGCGGGACAATGGGTGGGGGGCAGTATCTCCTGTTCACTGCCGGTGCGTCTTTCGGTGAGGGGACGGATGACTTCGGGGATGATATCGCCGGCTTTGTGCAGCAGCACCATGTCTCCCCGCCGGATATCGCGCCCGGCGATGAGGTCGTAGTTGTGCAGGCTGGCGCGGCTGACCGTGCTGCCGGCCAGGCTCACCGGCTCCATGATAGCGGTGGGGGTCACCGTTCCGGTGCGGCCCACGGTGACTTCCACGTCCAACAGGCGGGTCTCCTTTTCCTCGGCCATGAATTTATATGAGGTAGCCCAGCGCGGGCTTTTCGTGGTTTCCCCCAGCTCGGCGCGCATGGCCATGGAGTTCAGCTTGATGACTACGCCGTCGATCTCGTAAGGCAGCCGGTGGCGCTCTCGCTCCAGGCGCTCACAGTAAGCGTAAACCGCCTCGATATCCGCACAGTGCTCCCACAGCGGGTTTACCGGCAATCCCTGCTCAGCCAAAAAGCCCAATATTTCTTGCTGGCTGTGCAATTCCCGTCCTTTGATATAAGTCACGTCGTAAATGAAGCAGGACAGCGCGCGGGATGCGGTCACCGCCGGGTCGAGTTGCCGCAGCGACCCGGCCGCGGCGTTGCGCGGGTTGGCAAACAGCCTTTCGCCATCCTCCTCGCGTTGTTGGTTTAACGCCACAAACGCATGGCGGGGCATATATATCTCCCCCCGCAGCTCCAAAGCGGGCAGGGCTAGTTTACGCCGCAGCGGAAGGGCGCGGATGGTGCGCACATTGGCGGTCACGTCCTCGCCTT
>JAUNBV010000141.1 GCA_030526885.1 Syntrophomonadaceae bacterium | reverse complement strand
GCTTATTCAATTTAATATAAGCTATAATTATAACGGCTATATTAATTAAACCGGATGCTATTAAATCAATTAAGGCTTTTGACTCAGAAAACTTTAGCAAGATTAAAGTAATGATAAAAAAAATACTTGAATATCCAATCATTATGACCAGGTTAAATAACCTATGTTTATATGGGGTTTTCCAGCGTATGACCAATGACATGGCAATAATAACAGCTACAATACCAATAATAATTACATACTTATCAAAAATTAATATGTCAGTTAATCCACAAGCTAATATCCCGGATGTACCATTATCAAAAAATTTTATATCTTTTTCCGTGAGATTTTGCCATATAGCCAAGAACAACACCCCCTAAGATAACATTATTTAATATATTACCGCTAAAGCGATAACTGAAAATAGAACTCACTACAAATTATAATAAGAAAAATCCTCTTACGTCAATAAAAATAGGAGAATTTTCATACATTTCGGTTTTTAGCAATCTCGGAGTCCATGGCAGAGACCGTTTTAAAGCCCTATCAATGCTATGCGCGGTATCGATTGGTTATTAATACATTATGGGCGGGATTTGCCGGTTTGAGTTATTGGGCTTGGGATTATCAGCTGAGGTAATTACACCCTCGCCGCTGCACCCCGCGCCTAGCGGAGGAAAAAGCCTTCCCCCGGCCTAAAAGGCTTGCCTCGCTGGTCCGTGTCCGCAGGGGGCGCTTTTTTTTCTTGCCGCGCATTGACATTTGAAGTTCAAAGCGTTATGCTTGGTGACAAGCAGTTAATGTTCCTTTAAGTTAGCCCCGAGAGGCTGGCAAGGAAGCCATAGTATGCGTGCGCTTTTTGCCTGCCTGTATGAGGGGCGGGTTTTTGTTATATTGGGGGCTTTTACCGGGAAAGGAGCTGATGGTATGCGGCTTAAGGACAAGCGGCAACTGATGGACGAGACGGCGGTGAAGCGGGCGCTGACCCGTATTGCGCATGAGATCATCGAGCGCAATCAGGGGGTCGGCAATCTGGCGCTGGTAGGCATCAGGCGCCGGGGCGGGCCGCTGGCGCTGGAGCTGGCGGAGCGCATCGAGGAGATTGAAGGCGTCAGGGTCAGGGTAGGGCATTTGGACATCACTCTGTATCGCGACGACCTGACCCGGCTGGCGGAGCAGCCGCTGTTGCATTCCACCGAGGTCATTTTTGATATCACCGATATGACCATCGTGCTGGTGGATGATGTGATTTATACCGGCCGCACTATCCGCGCCGCGATGGACGCGCTGACCGATTTGGGGAGGCCCCGATGCATCCAACTGGCGGTGTTGATCGACCGGGGGCACCGGGAGTTGCCCATCAAACCGGATTTTGTGGGCAAGAATATACCCACTGCGGCCCAGGAAACGGTTTCGGTGCTGGTCAAGGAGATAGACGGAGTCACCGAGGTGCTGATGCAGGAAGTAATCCCAGATGAATAACAGCCTTTAAGATGGTACGAGATACCGACAAGGCGGAGAAGTAAGAAAAGTTTAAGGCTTTTCCGCCGCGAGGTCGGCGGAGAAGTCTTTTATTATGCTAGGACCCGGTTTAAGGCCGGCGGAAAAGCCTGCGGGGAACGGCGCCCCAGCCGGGGTAAACCACCGGGCTTGGGCCATGAACGAGAAGGAGGCGGATAATCCGTGAAGTGGACGCGCAAGGATGTGTTGGGTATCCGGGATTTGTCACGGGAGGAGATCGACCTCATCCTGGATACCGCGCTGCCCATGAGGGAGATCATGCGGCGGGATATTAAAAAGGTGCCTACGCTGCGGGGCAAGGCGATGGCTACGGTTTTTTATGAAAACAGTACCCGCACCCGCACCTCATTTGAGATCGCGGGCAAATACATGAGCGCCGATACCGTGAATCTGGCGGTATCCACCAGCAGCGTGCAGAAAGGGGAGAGCCTGCGGGACACGATTTTGACCATTGAGGCCATGGGCTTTGACCTGATGGTGATGCGCCACGCGATGGCCGGCACGCCGCATTATGTGGCGCGCAATACCACGATGCATGTCATCAATGCGGGTGACGGATATGATGAGCATCCTACCCAGGCGTTGCTGGACATGTTCACCATCCGCGAGCACCGGGGCACGCTGGAGGGCTTGAAAGTGGCCATTGTGGGAGATATCCTGCACAGCCGGGTGGCGCGCTCCAATATTTACGGGCTTTCACGCTATGGCTGCGATATCCGCATCGCGGGGCCTTCCACCCTGATACCGCCGGAGGCGGAGCGGCTGGGGGTAAAGGTGTGCTACGACCTGGACGAGGCCCTGGAAGGGGCGGAAGTGGTAAATGTGCTGCGCATCCAGCTGGAGCGCCAGCAGGCCGGGCTTTTCCCTTCACTGGATGAATACAGCAGCTTGTTTGGGGTCAATAAACAGCGCTTGCGGGGCGCGGCCAAGGACGTATTGATCCTTCATCCCGGACCCATGAACCGCGGGGTGGAGATAAGCTCCGAACTGGCCGACAGCGCACAGGCGGTAATCAATGAGCAGGTGGGGCACGGGGTGGCCGTGCGCATGGCTTTGCTCTATCTCTTGCTGGGAGGTGGCGGGGTTGAATAAGCTGATAAAAGGCGGCAGGGTGATAGACCCCAAGAACGGTATAGACGGGGTTTTAGATGTGCGCATCAAAGGCGGCCGGATTGCCGAGCTGGGCCCAGGCCTGGCCGCGGACGCGAAGGAAGAGGTAATCGCGGCGGCGGGCAAGGTGGTGTGCCCCGGTTTCATAGACTTGCACGTACATCTGCGCGACCCCGGTTACGAGTATAAGGAAGACATAATCTCCGGCACCAGGGCGGCGGCGGCGGGCGGCTTTACCGCCGTGTGCTGTATGCCCAACACTGATCCCATAATCGATACCCCGGCGGTGGCGCATTATGTGCTGGCCAAGGCGGCGGGGCAGGGCGTGATACCGGTGCTTCCCTTCGGCAGCATCACCCGCGGCGCGGCGGGCAAGGTGCTGACCGAGATGGGGGCGATGGCGGCGGCGGGCTGCGCGGGTTTTTCCGACGACGGAGTGCCGGTGGAGAGCGCCGCGGTGATGCGCAACGCGCTGGAATACGCTAAAATGTTCGATCTGCCCATCGTTTCCCACAGCGAGGAACGGGCGTTGAGCAAGGGCGGGCTGATGCACGAGGGCTACTTTTCCACCATTTATGGTTTAAAGGGCATCCCGGCGCTGGCGGAGGAACTGGCGGTGCACCGCGATATCGAGCTGGCGCGCCTCACCGGTTCGCGGCTGCATCTGTGCCATCTGTCCACCGCCGGTTCCGTGGCCTTGCTGCGGCGGGCCAAGGCTGAGGGCCTAAAGGTCACCGGCGAGGTAACCCCCCATCATCTCACCCTGACCGATGAACTGCTGGCGGATTTTGATACCGATTACAAAGTCAATCCGCCGCTGCGCTCGGCGGCGGATGTGGAGGCATTGATCGCGGGCTTAAACGACGGCACGGTGGACGCTATCGCCACCGACCATGCCCCGCACCACTTTGAGAGCAAGGACTGCGAATTCGAGCTGGCCGCCTTCGGCATTTCCGGGCTGGAGACGGCGGTGGCGGCGGTGATGGAATACCTGGTGCGGCCGGGGCGGCTCAGCCTGCCGCGGATGGTGGAACTGTTGAGCTGCGGCCCGGCCGGGGTGATAAAGCGCGAGGGGGGCAGCTTGAGCGTGGGCGCGGCGGCCGATATCTGTATTATCGATCCCGAACTGAGCCGCATCGTAGACCCGGCGAAGTTTTTCTCCCAAGGCAAAAACACGCCCTATAAGGGGCGGACCCTGACCGGATGGCCGATAATGACTATTGCCGGCGGTCGGATAGTCTATGAGTATAGCGCATAACGGAGCTTAAAATGGCGATAAATTTTAAAAGACGGGAAGGGTCGTACATGAAAGGTTATCTGGTATTGGGTAACGGACGGGTATTTAAGGGCAAACTGCTTAATGACTGCATTTTAGCGGAGGGCGAGGTGGTGTTCACCACCGCCATGATCAGCTATCAGGACATCATTACCGACCCCTCCTATCTGGGGCAGATCATTGTGATGACTTATCCCCTGGTGGGCAATGTGGGTTTCAACGAGCGCAGCTTTGCGTCGCGCTCCGCCATGATCCAGGGTCTGGTGTTAAGGGAGCTGACCGATTTCCCCAGCCACTGGGAGATGGAGACCGATATCATCAGCTTTTTAAACAGCAGCGAGGTAGCGGTGCTGACCGAGGTGGATACC
>JAUNBV010000140.1 GCA_030526885.1 Syntrophomonadaceae bacterium | reverse complement strand
CGGCTCCTTTGTCAACCGCGACAGCAAAGCCGCCGAACAGGCTCAGCATGAACGTCAGGACCATTATCAGTGCTAACTTTTTGTTTTTTCTCATCGTTCTTCCAGTCTCCTCTCAATTTTCAAAAATCATCTCATCTGATGTTTCTATGCCTTATGGCCTTAAGAGATCGGGCACAGAGCTCTATATGTCCGACCGATGGCCGTGGGCAAGAAACTTTGGCCGTGTGTGCTATCCTCCTTTCTTTTTCCTTTTAATGGGCCATGTCGCCCACCACCAAGCGATGCATGCGCGCGGCGCGGCGATGGCCATATAAGGGTTTCCTAAATAATACCTTTTCATTCTACCTTAGAGGGCCTCATTCCTGCAAGCAAAATCTATTTTAAGGGCGGATGATATGAATGCTTGCGCGCACGTTTTTTAAAGCCGGGCGCATAAAAAATTTGCGCGTTCGCCCGTAAAATCGTTATAATAAGTTGTTACACTCCTAATAATTTTAAGACTAGCAGGAAACGGTAATTTTAAGGGGGCTATCTCGATATGACAGCAGATGACGGCAGAACATCGGCGGAAAACGTTACGGGGGAAAACGACAGCACGGCGGCGGTCAATTTTATCCAGGCCCGCATCAATGAGGAGCAGGCTGCCGGGGCCGATTATACCAAGGTTCATACCCGTTTCCCGCCGGAGCCCAACGGTTATTTGCACATCGGCCACGCCAAATCCATTTGCCTGAATTTTGGCATCGCGCTGCATAATCAGGGGCGGTGCAATCTGCGCTTTGACGACACCAATCCCAGCAAGGAGGATATCGAGTTTGTCGATTCCATTCAGGAGGATGTCAAATGGCTGGGCTTTGACTGGGAAGGGCGCATGTTTTATGCCTCCGACTATTTCGAGCAGCTTTATCGGTTCGCCGAGCAGCTCATCGCCAAAGGGCTGGCCTATGTGTGCGACCTGAGCGCGCAGGAAATCCGCGAGACCCGCGGCACCCTGACCGAGCCGGGGCAAAACAGCCCGTATCGCGACCGTCCGGCAGAGGAAAACATGGACTTGTTCCGCCGGATGCGGGCGGGGGAATTTGCCGACGGCAGCCGGGTACTGCGGGCCAAGATCGATATGGCCTCACCTAACTTAAACCTGCGGGACCCGGTCTTGTACCGCATCTTGCGCTCCGTCCATCACCGCACCGGCGACGCCTGGTGCATCTACCCCATGTACGATTACGCCCATCCGCTGTCGGACGCGCTGGAAAACATCACCCACTCCATTTGTACGCTCGAATTCGCAGACCACCGCCCGCTGTACGACTGGTGCCTGGAAAACGTGGATTACCGGAGCGACGTCATCGTAAATCGTCCCCGGCAGATAGAGTTCGCGCGCCTGAATCTGAGCTATACCGTGATGAGCAAGCGCAAGCTGCGGCAACTGGTGGAGGAGCATTGCGTGACCGGCTGGGACGACCCCCGGATGCCCACCATTTCCGGCCTGCGGCGGCGCGGCTATACCCCCAGCTCCATCCGCGACTTCTGCGCCCGCATCGGCGTAGCCAAGCGCGACAGCATAGTGGACATCGCCCTGCTGGAGCATTGCGTGCGCGAAGAGCTCAACCTTTTGGCCCCGCGCGCGATGGCGGTTCTGCGTCCGCTTAAAGTGGTGCTGACCAACTTCCCCGCCGGAGAGGTACAGTGGTTGGAAACGGAAAATAACCCCGAAGTGCCGGAGAGCGGAACCCGCCAAATCCCGCTCACGCGCGAGATTTACATCGAGCAGGAGGATTTCATGGAGGACGCCCCCAAAAAATTCTTCCGCCTAAAGCCCGATGGCGAGATCCGCTTAAAGAGCGCCTATATCATTAAATGCGAAGCGGTGATAAAAGACGATATGGGCCGTATTGCCGAGCTGCACTGCAGCTACGACCCCGATTCCAAAAGCGGCGGCGCTACCTCCGGGCGCAAGGTAAAGGGTACCTGCCACTGGGTGTCGGCCCTATACGGGAAACCGGCGGAGATACGGCTGTATGACCGTTTATTCCTCAAGGAAAACCCCGATGACGACAGCGAGGGGCGCGATTTCAAGGCTAACATGAATCCCGATTCGCTCACCCGGTTGGAGCACAGCATAGTGGAGCCGGCGCTGTTTAACGCCGCCGTGGGCGACCGCTTCCAGTTCCTGCGGCAGGGCTATTTCGTAATGGATGGGGATAGCACCGCCGAAAAGCCCGTATTCAACCGCATCGTATCGTTAAAGGACAGTTGGGCCAAGGAATTAAAGAAGGGATAGGCTACCCGCGCTCAGTCACCCGCAGGGGCTTTTTGATGCCGCACATCTTGTCGGTGCAGTGGGCGCAGCGCAGGCTGCGGTTAGTGCTTTCCAAAAACCGCTCCGGGAAGAGGATGATGGCGTATTCCCAGCGCAGCATGAGCATCAGGGCCAGGCCGGCCAGGCTCCAGGAAAACACGCCGGGAACAAAAAGCATGGGGGTATACATCATCATATGGTCCCAGTTGAAAATGCGGCAGGTCACGCAGCAGCGGTTCTTCATGAATATAGACTGAAAAGGGCAGTAATAGATTACGCATATCAAATCGCATACGAAGTAGAAAAGGCATAGCAGCAATAGCTCGCTACGCCCGATGACGCCCAGCTTATACAGCGCGAAGAAAATCAGGTTGAACCCCGCCCACAGCACCAGCACCAAGAGCGCGGAGTTATTCATCTTGCGCATGGCGGCAGCGTTTTCCGGGTCGTTTAGGTTGCTCAGGTCAGGCATGAAGGGGCCGGCGAAATGCTTGCGGGAGCCCATGCTTATCTTTTCCTGATTAAAAAAGTTCACCAGCATATTGGCGATCAGGACCACCCACAGCGCGGTCAGAAACGGCGAAGCGGCCGGATTAAGCGGGTTGAAGCCCTGAAAATCCAGGTTTTTGCGATCTATTATGTAAGCCGCCAGCACCACCAAGAGCAGCAGTACCCGCAGCAATAGTTTACGCTGATATTTTGGCAACAGCATAGCCGACAAGAAACCCCTTTGTTCAAGATTATTGATAATATGCTAACTAAATGGCAACGAATTGTAAAGATTAAATAATCAAAACGCTATGCAGCGCCCTTGCTCGGGCTTTATCAGGCGGGTCGAATCAAAGCGGGCGGCCATTATTCCTTCCAGCTCTGCGGTGCAGATTTGCGCCGATACCGGCGGAAAGGAATCATCAAAGTGAGTCAAAAATACCCTTTGGGGGTGCAGGGCATTTATCACCCTGACGGCGCAGTCGGTGATGTCCGTGCGCCCCTGAAAGGGCAGGAAGAGCAAATCCACGCCCTGCGGATAGGCGATGTCCTCCTTCAGGCTCAGGCTGCCAAACATCAGCAGTTCTTTGCCGTGGGCCCGGAGGTGGAATACCACGGTTTCTTCTTTCTCCGGATGTGTGAAAAAAACCGCCTTGAACAACCGGCCGAAATTGCACCGGTACTGCCATACCCGGCGATTGAGCAGGGTTTTGCGCACGATGGTGCGGTCGAATTTTATATGCTTGCCCGGCAGCACCCGCACCTCGAAGGCCCCAATGCAGATGGTATCGCCCACCGCGATCTCCCGCAAACAAGCTTCATCCACTCCATGCTTGAGCAGGGTGCGCTTCGGCGTGGCGGTGCAGTATACCACCGATTCCCGGCTGTACGCCATGATTTCCGGGATACTGTAAGCGTGATCCACATGGCCGTGAGTAAGGAATATATAAGGTGTGGCCGCAAATTCATCCAGCGGAGGCTGGTATGCCTCGGGATTGAATTTCAAAAACGGGTCAAACAGCAGTGAAGTTTCACCGTCGCCAATCTTTACGCTATTGGTTCCATACCAGGTTATCTCCATCCTGCCCGCCTCCTCTTTCTGACCGAATATTCTGATATTCATACTATAGCATAGAATAAGGCCGGTGTCATTACCAAATTACGGTTATTTATGATGATAACGGAATGCCGCCTAAAACCGAGTACGACCATATGTTGGGGAGATAGACTACGCCTGCCGCTGCGGAAAAGCATTCCCACGGGCTACGCATACGCCAGTCGGGCACTTAATTTTCTTATTAGAAAGTCTAAGCAGCATTGGCGTCCGCCTCCCCCGACCGAGAATCTTAAAACTTTTTGAAAAACTGTGTCGGTTTTGGTAAAATGATTCAAGATACAGTATCAACGCGTAGCAACCTCCGCTCCGTGGGGCAAGGGCTTGATCAGCGTTTACCTGCGGGCTTTTAATTGTTGTATCGGGAAGGGAGACGGGCGGTGGAAAGGGAAAACAGCGTCACGCGTTATTCGCTGCTTTTGATTGCTGTAGGCCTTATCATAA
>JAUNBV010000005.1 GCA_030526885.1 Syntrophomonadaceae bacterium | reverse complement strand
TAAAAAAAGATTGTGAAACAGAGCAGCATATTCGTGCATGGCTAATTCGTGTAGCAATCAATAAGGCAAGAAATAAAAACAATGTATTTTTTCGACGGAACGCTCTCCCTTTGGAGGACTATATGGAGAGTTTAACCTTTGAATCGGCTGAAACATCCGATTTGTTTGAAGCCGTAATGAAGCTACCGGAAAAATACCGTGTGGTTATTCACCTGTTTTACTATGAAGATTACTCTGTAAAAGAAATTTCAGACATTCTAAAGTTATCTGAGAGCAATGTGAAGGTCAGACTGTCACGAGGGAGAATGCTGCTTAAAAACACACTACAGGAGGTATGGGAAGATGACGAATAAGGAGAAATATAAGCAGGCATTTTCTGCTATGCATATCTCCGATGATTTTTCTTTGGAGGTAAATAAAATGGCAACTACAAGTAAAAAAATGAAATTAAACAAATTGGCCGCATGGGTTGCTGCTTGCGTATTAATGGTTGGCAGCGCAACTGCTGCGTACGCTGCGGATGTTGGAGGAATTCAGCGTACCATTCAGCTTTGGATTCATGGCGACCAAACTAAAGCAATCATTGAGTTTGATGGAAACGGGAGTTACAGCATGGCTTACACAGACAGTGAGGGAAATATAAGGCATCAGGGCGGAGGTGGTGTTTCATTTGCACCGGACGGAACCGAAATTCCTGCAACAGAAGAAGAGCTTATGGAGCAGTTAACGGCACCCGATGTACGCTATGAGGACAATGGCACGGTTTGCGTTTATTGGTTTGATCAAAAGCTTGATATCACAGATAAGTTTGAGAACAATGTTTGCTATGTTAAACTTGTGAACGGTAATGATATCTTATATATGACCGTAAAGTATCAAAACGGTTATGCAACCAGTCCCAATAAATACCTGCATCCTTCCATGTTCAACTGATGGCATCTGAGCTACAGAAAAAAGTGCGCTTATGTGGAGAAAATGGGCATACAGCGCAATGGGAGATAGCGGAGCCGGCCGCTTTCGTCAATGATAAAATTAACGGCTATGCCGTCAGGGACAAAATTGTCTGGTCATGCTCATGAGATAATCAAGAGGGCGAAAGCAGCAAGTGCTTTCGCCCTCAAAATATCATGGAGACTACCCCAGGCCAAACACCTTGCGGGCGTTTAGCCAGGTGAGATATGAGATTTCCTCCAAGGGTTTATGGCGCAGCTCGGCTACCTTGCGGGCGGTGTCGCGCACGCGGGCGGGTTCATTGGTCTTGCCGCGAAAGGGCTCGGGGCTCAGGTAGGGGCAGTCGGTTTCCACCAAGAGGCGGTCAGCCGGTACCTTGGCCGCCACTTCCTGGGTTTTGGCCGCGTTTTTATATGTCACCGGCCCCGCGATGGAGATATAAAAGCCTTGCTTCATCAATTCCACCGCCAGCGGCAGATGACCGGAATAGCAGTGCATAATGCCCATGTTTCGGCCGGCCTTTTCGCTTTTCAGGATGTCCAAAACTTCCTGATGGGCGTCGCGGTCATGGATTACGATGGGTTTGCCCAGTTCGTGGGCGATCTTTATTTGCGCGCGAAAGGCGTTTATCTGTTCGTCCTTGGGCGACAGGTTACGGAAATAATCCAGTCCCATTTCACCGATGGCCACCACCTCGGGCAGCTTGCCCAGCCGCATAATCTCCGCCAGCGTTTCTTCATCCGCGGTCTTGGCATCGTGGGGGTGGATGCCCACCACGGCATGAAGCATTTTATGCCTGCGCGCCAGTTCCACCGCCTGCCGAGAGGAAGGCAGGTCATAGCCCACCACCGCGATATCCTCCACCTCGGCCTCCCGCGCGCGCTGCAATATATGTTCCAGCTTATCTTCAATGGCATCGCTCTGTAGATGAGCGTGGCTGTCAAACAGCATGTTTAATTCCCCCCGTTGGTTGCCGGTAGCGAGAGCTTAAAAAGCGGCGCCGGACAACTATTTTATGCGGTCGCCGGCTTGGATGCGGTCGTCGTCGATGGTCACCACGTGCACCCAGCGGTCCTCGTCGGAGGAGGAAGCGGCCAAAATCATGCCCTGCGACAGCACGCCGCGCAGTTTGACCGGCTTTAGATTGGCTACCACCACTACTTTTTTGCCGATCATTTCTTCGGGCTCATACCAGGGAGCGATACCGGAAACGATAGTGCGTATTTCCTCGCCCACCTTGACCTGTGAGATCAACAGCTTGTCTGCCTTGGGCATCTTTTCACAGGCGATGACCTCGCCCACCCGCAGGTCCATTTTGGCAAAATCGTCGATAGTGATTTCCGGCGGCGCGGGCTCGGCTTCCGGGCCGGAAGCGGCGGCTTGGGCCGGTTGTTCGCCGGCCTGCTGCTCCTCCCATAATTTGATATCGATGCGGGGGAAAAGCGCGTCGCCCTTGCTGACTTGCTCGCCGGGAGGGGTGAGCCCCCAGCGGCCGGCTTGGTCCCAGCCGATCCGTGCCGGGTCGGCAAACAGCGGGGCCTGAGCCTGCAAACGCTCTGCCAGGGTGGGCATGGCGGGCAGCAGCATGGTGGTGGTGATGCGGATGCATTCCACCAGATGATAGAGCACCGTGCCCAACCGGTCTCTTTGCTCCGGGTCCTTGGCCAACAGCCAGGGCTCGGTTTCGTCGATATATTTATTGGCCCGGCTGACCAGGCGCAATATGGCCTGCGTGTAGCCGGAGAAGTCCAGCCCCTCGAGTTTTAAGGTGGCCTCGGTAAAGGTGTGCCCCGCCATGGCCTGCACCTCGATGTCCAGGTCCTGCAGCCTGCCTTCCGGTGGGGGGATCTCCCCGTCAAAGTAGCGCAGGATCATGGCCACGGTGCGGCTGACCAGGTTGCCCAAGTCGTTGGCCAGTTCGCTGTTGATGCGGCTGATCATCAGTTCCTCGGAATAAGCGCCGTCCTGCCCGTAGCTGAGCTCGCGCAGCAGGTAATAGCGCACCGCATCCACGCCGTAGCGTTCGACCAAAATCATGGGGTCGACTACGTTGCCCTTGGACTTCGACATCTTGCCGCCCTCCAGCATGATCCAGCCGTGGGCAAAAACCTTTTTGGGCAGGGGAATATCGGCCGCCATCAGCATGGTGGGCCAGATGATGGCGTGAAAGCGCAAAATATCCTTGGCCATCAGATGCACGTCAGCCGGCCAGTATTTGGCGTTTTCACTGGCGGGGTCGCCGTAGCCCAGCGCGCTGATATAATTGATCAGGGCGTCAAACCACACATACACCACATGGCTGGAATCAAACGGCACGGGAATGCCCCACTTAAAAGTGGTGCGCGATACGCACAGGTCTTCCAGGCCGCTGCGAATAAAGTTTACTACCTCATTGCGCCGCGATTCCGGCTTGATGAAATCGGGATGGGCCTCGATATGGTCGAGCAACTGCTGGGCATATTTGCCCATTTTGAAGAAATAGCTCTCCTCTTTCAACAGTTCCACTTCGCGGCCGCAATCGGGGCATTTCCCTTCATCCAGCTGGCGCGCGGTAAAATACGTTTCGCAGGGCGTGCAATACCAGCCCTCATATTCCGATTTATAAATGTCGCCTTTCTCGTAAACGGTGGTGAATATCTTCTGCACCACTTCCTGGTGGCGTTTTTCCGTAGTGCGGATAAAATCGGTATTGCTGATCAGCAGGGTATCCCACAGCTTACGTATTCCCGCCACGATCTCATCGATATATTCAATGGGCTCCCGGCCGGCGGCGCGGGCTACCCGTTCCAGCTTTTGTCCATGCTCATCGGTGCCGGTGAGATAATATACGTCAAAACCCTGCATTCGCTTGAACCGGGCCATGCAATCCGCCGCCACGGTAGAGTATGCATGTCCGATATGCAGGTTGTCGCTGGGGTAATAGATGGGCGTGGTGATGTAAAAAGTTTTCTTATCCATTAGTCATTGCCTCCCGTATTTTATCCCTGAACTACTATTCTAATTAATTTCCCTATTGCCTGTCAAATCCTTGGACGCTAAAAAACGGTATATCATCCGCGCCATTCCATTGTTTTTCTAATCGCTCGATATCCCTGCGGCAAAATCGCGGCGTCGGTTTAAGGCGATTTATGGGTCAATAGGCGCCATTATAAATAAATAAGAAAAAATTTATAAAAATACGCCCCCAGCCGTTGACTTTTTTTTACATCTTTGTTATCTTTAAGCTATAATGATTCTAAACATCGAATAAGGGGGGAATAATTCATGATGAAATCTACCGGTGTTGTAAGAAAGGTTGACGAGCTGGGACGCGTTGTCATCCCCATCGAACTCAGGCGTACCATGGGTATCGAAGAGCGCGACGCGCTCGAAATCTATGTGGATGGAGAAAAAATCATCCTAAAAAAGTATGAACCCGCCTGCATTTTTTGCGGGAATGCCGAAGAAGTAGTGAACTATAAGGGCAAAAACCTGTGCAAAAACTGCCTGACCGAGCTGTCCATGCAGATCAGCTGAACCCCCGCAGCGTAAAACCTGAGCTAGACTAAAAAACGGGCATATCGTTCGGTAAAGGAGCGATAAGCCCGTTTTTTGATTGGCCCCGGCGTCAGTTGAGCGCCGCGGGCAGGGTGAAGGTAAAGATGCTGCCCCGCCCCGGTTCGCTTTGTACCTTTACCCTGCCGCCGTGGGCATGGACGATCCACCTCACCATCGGCAGGCCCAGTCCGGCGCCGCTTCCTACCGGGGAGCGCACGGGGTCCACCTGATAAAAGCGTTCCCAGATCTTTTCGATGTGCTCAGCCGCGATGCCGATGCCGTCGTCACGGACACGCCCCACGATGTCGTCGCCGGACCGGTACAGTTCCACCCATACCGTACCGCCCGGATGGCCATAAGAAATGCCATTGGCGATAAGATTGATCAACAGGCGTATCAGCAGGGTCTGGTCGCCGTTCAACAACAGATTTGGGGTAATCCGGGTCACGATCTTGATATCTTTGCCTGCAGCCAGCTCCGCCTGCTCCTGGGCCACGATTTCCGTCAGCTCGCTTAAGTTTATGGTTTCAAGGTTCAGTTGTTGCCGGCTGTCGTCCCGTGCCAGGGTCAAGAGCTGGGCAATGATGCCCGACATGGTCTGCGCCTGCTGCAATACCATTTCCAAAGCTGCCTGGGCTTCTTCCACGGTGTGCGCGTTTTCCAGCGCGTACTCGCTCTGCGCGATGATGGCCGCGGTGGGGGTGCGCAATTCGTGCGATACGTTGGCGGTGAATTGTTTTTCCTTGTCAAAGGAATCCTGCAAGCGGTCGAACATCCGGTCAAAGGTATAGGCCAGCCGGTATATCTCATCATCGCCCCGGCCCAGGTTTATGCGCTGGGTGAGATCCCGGCCCTCGCTGATGCGCTCGGCGGCGGCATTGATTTGCTGTACGGGCCTGAACGCGCGGCGGGTGATGAGATATCCGCCCACTGCGGCCAGTATGATCAAAAAGGGGAGCGCGCTTAACGCCAGGGTGAAGAGCATGCCAAAGGTGGCGTTGGCTCCGGTATCCGGCAATACGCCGCGTACCCACACATCTCCGTACGGTCCCGCGTTTATGCGGCTGTCAAAAACATGCCAGGTAACGCCGTTGGCCTTTATGACTCGGATATTGCCCTCCGCAAATGAGGTGTTGCGGTCAAAGCCGGAGGGCATCCCCCCATAGAGCAGATCGGCGTTTTCATCATAGACGGCCAGGTACACTCCCGCGTTGAAAAAATCGAGTTCATCATTTACCGCCAGCTCATCGTCATCAAAGTATATGGCCTCAATGCCGTGCTCCACCGCTTCGGCCAGTTGGCGCAGGGTGGTGGTCTGCACCATATAACCGCCGGCCAGCAGCATAAATATCGATACCACCCCCACCAACAGCAGCATCAGAAAGGTTATCCATAATGTGACCCTGAGCTTGATGGACAATTTTTTCATGTATCATCCCTCAACACATAGCCGGCCCCGCGCACGGTATGGATTAGCTTGCGGCTGTGGGCATCATCGATTTTTTTGCGCAGATAGCGTATATAGACATCCACCACGTTGGAACCGCCTTCGTAATCATAGTTCCAGATATGACGGCCAATTTTCTCCCGTGACAGCACGATGCCGCTGTTTCTTATCATGTATTCCAAAATGGCGAATTCTTTGCTGGAAAGGCTTATCGGCGAATCCCCGCGCATGACCGTGCGGGTGTCGCAATCCACCGTCAGGTCGGCCAGAGTAAAACGGTTGCTGATTTGGTGGCCCGCCCGGCGGATAATCCCCCGTATGCGGGCCAACAACTCATCCAAGGCAAAGGGTTTGACCAGATAATCGTCCGCGCCGGCATCCAGCCCGGTCACTCTATCCTCTATGCTGTCACGCGCGGTCAGCAACAGCACCGGCGTATTGTCCTGACGGGACCGCAGCCACCGCAAAAATTCCAGGCCATTGATGCCGGGCAGCATTATGTCCAGCACGATCGCGTCGTATTCCGCCCCGTTCATATAATCGACCGCATCGTTGCCGTTAAAACAGGCGTCCACGCTGTAATGCGCGGTTTGCAGTTTTTTCACCACCACATCATTTAGGGCGGGCTCGTCTTCAACCACCAGTATCCTCATATTTACCCCTCGCCGCGGCGCTTTTTAAAAATATTATAGCAGTTTTCACCGCGGGATAAAGCTTTATCTGCCCGAAGAAGCCAAATGGCTGCGGGGAAAGACAAATAGCCGCTGGATGATGAGGCTGACGGAAAAC
Source organism: Syntrophomonadaceae bacterium (assembly GCA_030526885.1). Classification (GTDB taxonomy): domain Bacteria; phylum Bacillota; class Syntrophomonadia; order Syntrophomonadales; family Syntrophomonadaceae; genus JAUNBV01. Next base: position 18,698 of record JAUNBV010000005.1, on the reverse strand, counting down.
AGCAGTATTTCCACTATTGGCTTGGATAAGATTCCGGGAATGCCCAGGGTGAGGGTAAAGAATTTAAGCAGCACGGTGTTGACCGCCAGAATGCCGGCGGCGAGCACAAGGTACTTGCTCAAGGAACGCAGCCAGCCGTCGCTGCTGTGAAAAACGTAATACCGGTTCAGGCTGTAATTCATCGAAGCGCTGATCACTCGCGCCAGAACATTGCTCCATACCAGCGCGGACGATACCCCCATTATCCCGGTCAGCCACAGCAGGCCCAAAAACGCCGCGTAATCCACCCAAAAACTGAGGAAGGACGAGCCGGCGAATTTCACGATACAGGCATAGATCAGGGCCGAATCCCGGAAGTAACGGAAATGGGAGGCGGAATTGTCCTTGTCATGATAAATGGTGGTAATGGGCACTTCATGGATGGGGATTCTTTGCTCTACGCAGCCCAGCAGCATGTTCATCTCATACTCATAGCGTTCCCCCTTCACCGCCGATAATGCCGGAATCAGGCCGGCGCCGAAAGCGCGCAGGCCGGTCTGGGTGTCGCTGACGCTTTGGCCGGTGAAAAGGGTAAACACCCGGCGGGTAATGCCGTTGCCCATCCTGCTGCGCCAGGGTATTTCCCCCTGCAAGCGCCGCACGCCCAGAATCAGGGACGAAGGATGCTTCTTCACTTCCTCCCCCACCGCGATGATATCCTGCACCGCGTGTTGCCCGTCCGCATCGGCCAGCACCACCTGCTCGTTGGCGGGGCAATTATCGGCGATATACTGCAGAGCCGTTTTAAGCGCCCGGCCCTTGCCCCGGTTGCGCTCATGTTCCAAAACGGTCACATTCCATGGCAGGGCGGCGAAGATACCCGCCCGCTCCTCCGAACTGCCGTCGTTGACCACCACCACCCGGTAATCGGTCCGTTGTTGGAGTTCCTGTGTCAGTTTGACTAACTGTTCATCCGGCTGATAAGCGGGAATAACGACGATCATATCCTTAACCTCCCTTTGCCCACAAAGCTCCGCACCGGGGATGCGCATCCCCCGGATATCAGACAGTGTAAACCGCAAACATTAAAGGAATATTAAAGGACGGGGCATGAAAGCATGGTTAAGGGGATATCGGAAAAGCTGACGGCCATAAAAGCCGAGCACGGCATGGGGCACTAAACGATATATGAGCGCCCCATCTGTACGACATGCTAATAAGGAACAATGAATATCTATTCTTTGCCGTTTGCCAAACCCGATGGAGAACTTTTTTTCACTTTTTGCGCCCTCCCCCTGCTCTGTCAACGCTCGCGGATCCAATTTCAGACGACGCCGTTACCCGCTTGACAGGACCCGTGCTCCCAGGCTATAATACAAAAAGTAAGTAATCACTCACCAAGATTATGGAGCGGTGCGTGCAACGGGAAAAGGCGGCGCCAGCGCCGGTGGAGGTAGTTTTGACGTTTTGCATCGAAGTGGACAACGTAGATTTCAGCTATGACCTCAGACCGGTGCTGAAGAATAACTGCATTCAAGTGCCCGCCGGTTGCATCTATGGAATACTGGGGCCTTCGGGCTGCGGCAAGACTACGCTGGTCAAGCTGATGGCGGGTATCCTGCGCCCCGCTGCCGGCGGGGTGAAGGTACTGGGGCAAAAAATGCCCGCCCTTAACATAATGAATAACATTGGCTATATGGCGCAATCGGACGCGCTGTACAGCCTGCTGTCGGCGCGGGAAAACCTGGAGTTTTTCGGCGCCGTCTACGGGCTGGATAAAAAGCGCCTTAAGCAGCGCATACCCGAGGTGATGGCGGTGGTGGACCTGGCCGACGAGCTGGACAAGCCGGTGCAGAATTTTTCCGGGGGGATGAAACGCCGCCTGTCACTGGCTATCGCGCTGCTCCATTCCCCGCCGGTTTTGATCCTGGACGAACCCACGGTGGGCATCGACCCCTTGCTGCGCCGCAATATCTGGGCCAAGCTGTTTGAATTGGCTGCCGCGGGGGCGGCTATCGTGGTCACTACCCATGTGATGGACGAAGCGGCGCACTGCCACCGGCTGGCGATGATGCGCGGCGGTATGCTGATAGCCAGCGGGACTTATGATGAAATCCTTAAAGGGGCGCACGCGGCGGATGTCGAAGCGGCGTTCCTGTATTACGGGGGCGGTGTCGATGAGAGTTAGAGCCGTGGCCCTGCGCATATTGCAGCAACTGCGCCGTGACCGCCGCACCGTGGCGCTGATGATGTTGGCCCCGCTGTTTATCCTTACCCTGGTATATTTCATTCTGAGCGCGGATACCACGCCGCAAAGAGTGGCGGTAATCAACGCGCCGCAGCATTTCGTGGAAAACCTGGAGCGATACGACCTGCGGGTGGTACGCCTGAGCGAGGGGGAAGCCCATGACGCCCTGTTGCGGCAGGAAGTTATCGCCACCGTGGATATAAAGGGCGGCCGCAAATATATCGAGGCCGACGGCAGCGATTCCGCCCATATAAATAAAGTCCTGCCCATATTACAGCAGGCCGGCATCAACCCCGCCCCGGGCCAGCGCGCCGATATGGCCCCTGAGATTCATTATGTGTACGGTTCCCCCGACCTTTCGACCTTCGATAATTTCGGCGCGGCGCTGATCGGCATCATCATCTTCTTTTTCGTGTTTTTGGTGGCGGGGATATCATTTTTGGAGGAGCGCATCAGCGGCACCTTGGAGCGGGTGCTGTCAACGCCCATAAAGCGGTGGGAGATTGTGGCCGGCTATGTGCTGGGCTTTGGCGTGGTCACGGTGGCGCAATCTGCGCTGATATCCTTTTATTGCGTGTATGTGCTGGGGGTATTGATGGTGGGCTCCTTCGGGCTGGTGCTGGTGATGACGCTGCTGGCCGCGCTGAGCGCGCTGGCCTTGGGTATCCTGCTGTCCACCACCGCTAATTCGCAATTCCAGTTTATTCAGTTTATCCCCCTGGTCATCGTGCCGCAGATATTTTTCAGCGGGATGTTTGACCTGTCGCCCTGGCTGCAGCCATTAAGCTACGCGCTGCCTGTCTACTATATAGCGGAAGGCCTGACCGAAGTCATGCTGCGCGGCGGCGGGTTCATGGATATCCTGCCCGCGGCCGCGTTTTTAGCCGGATTGACCACCCTGTTTATGGTCATGAATACAAAAGCGCTCAAGAAATATCGTCAAATATAGGAGGGAAAAACGATGCAGGAATATATGTGGCTGGCGCCCTGGCTGACGGATGAGGAACGGCCCATGACCGACAAACAGCTTCGCGTGCTGCTGGCGGCGGTGAAACTGTTCAGCGAACAGGGCTACGCCGCCACCTCGACCCGGGAAATCGCGCAGCTGGCGGAGGTATCGGAGGCTACCATCTTCAAGCATTACAGCACCAAGAAGGAGTTTATGCTCGGCTTGTGCCGGCTGCTGCTGGAGCGGGTGGTGCAACCCCTAATCAGCACCGGCCTGGACCAACTGATGGACCGCCCCTATGACAGCCTTAACGCCTTTCTCGAGGCTCTGATGGAAAACCGCATGGGGCTGGTGGAGCGGGCCCTGCCGGTGGTGCGGCTGCTAATCCAGGAAATGCCCTTTAACCCGGAATTGCGCCTGATGCTGGCCGAAGCCGCGGCTCACTTTCCGTTGGCCGCCATGTTTGATACCTTGAAAGGACAAGGACTGATGGTGGATTGGCCCACCGAGGAGCTGATAAAGCTGACGGTTCCCAGCCTGATAGGCTTTATGATTTCTCATTTCGTACTTTTGCCAGAGCTTTTAGCCGACGACATGGAGGGCGAGATCGACCGTTATATCAATTTTTTGGCGCGGGCTCTGGGGAAATAGGGCCTGACATTTAATGATGGAGGTAAAGAGCGATGAAGAAGCGGCTGCTCATTGTTTTGTTGTTGCTGGTGACCTGCCTGGCGGTTTATTGGGCTCTAAACCAGGAGTGGATAGAGTTGGGCGGAGTGGTGGAAGCGCCCGTGATAGCACATTACAGCGAGACCGGGGGCAAGCTGGTTAAGTCGCCGCTCAATCTCGGCCAGATGGTGGAGGCGGGGGAACTGATAGCCGTTATCGACGATACCGACCTGAGATATCAGCGGGAGCAATTGGAGAGCGCGCTGGTGAAACAGCAAATGGCGCTGGATGACCTGCTCAATGAAGCCGATGCCGCCGCCGTGCGGCAGGCGCAAAACAACATCGGCATCGCCGAACAGGGCCGCGAGGACGCCCGCCTCTCCCTGCAGCGCGCCCAGGATAATTTTGACCGGGTGCGGTATCTGTACCAATCCGGCGCCGTATCAAAGGACGAACTCGACCAAGCCGAGACCGCGCTCAACAAGGCGCAAAACGCTTATACCGTGGCCTTAACCCAGGTGGACAACGCGCGCCAGCAGCTCAGCCTCATCACTGCTGGGGCCAGCACGGAAAAGATAGCCTCCGCTCAAGCCTCGGTGGACCAGAGCGCCAGCCAGCTCCGTCAGCTGGAGGAGAGATTGAGCAAACACACCGTGACCGCGCTGGCTGCCGGCACCGTAATCAGCAAGAATTATGACGTTGGCGACATAGTGGGCGTGGGCTACGACCTGCTGGATATCTCCGCCGCCGCCGGCAAATACATCACTGCCTGGCTGCCGGTCAAACATTTGTATGCGGTGGAATACGGGCAGGAGGCCACGCTGAAGCGCAACAACGATGAAGTGTACACCGGCGCCATCACCTGGATGGACGTGAGCTCCGAATACACCCCCAAGGATCGGCAGACCGCGGCCAACCAGAACAAGACCAGTGTGGAAATAAGGATAAGCCTGGATGAGAGCTGTCCCCTGAAACCGGGTGAAGAAGTAAAGGTGTTAATCCCGCGTTAAGAGCTATAAATCAAATTATTGACATGCTGCGCCAGAGTTGTTATGCTGTAACCATTAAGGTTACAGCATTTTGGCGCGCACATTGATTATAGGGAGGCAATTATATGGGTGAATGGAAAAAGAGCAGCTGTGTGCTTTGCGCGCAGGACTGCGGGTTGGAGATGTGGGTGGAGGATAACCGTATCGTCAGGGTAAGGGGCGATAAGGACAACCCTCGTTCGCAGGGTTATTGCTGCCGCAAGGGCCTTAGCCTGGCCCATTATGCGCATAATGACGACCGCCTCCGCTATCCCCTGAAAAAGGTGGGCGATCATCATGAGCGCATCAGCTGGGAGCAGGCCATAAAAGAGATAGCGGAAAAGCTGCTGGCCATAAGAGATGAGCATGGCGGCAGAGCTTTCGCCTATATGGGGGGAGGTTCGACCGGCGGTCAGATGGAAGTGGGCCTGGGCTTAAGGCTGCTCAGTTTTTTAGGCTCGCGCTACTATTATTCTTCCCTGGCGCAGGAATTCTCCAATGCCTATTGGGTGGACGGCCGGGTGGCGGGCAAACAGGGGATGGTGTCCATCGCTGATGTGCATAAGGCGGAAACGGTGGTGGCATGGGGCTGGAACGGCTGGATGAGCCACCAGGAGCCGCGCACCCGCGAATTGATAAAAGAGCTTAAAAAGGATCCCCGGCGCCGCTTGATCGTGGTGGACCCGCGGGTCTCGGAGACCGCCGAGCGCTGTGATATCCATTTGCAGCTTAAGCCGGGCACGGATACCATGCTGTTGAAGGCCATGATAAGGATAATCCTGGACCATGGCTGGGAGGACAAGGGCTTCATTGCGGAGCATGTGAGCGGATGGGAGCAGACCGCGCCGCTGTTTGACGGTTTTGACGCGCGGCGCGCCATTACCGAGGTATGCGGCCTGGACTATGATGCGGTACTTGAGGCCACCCGCCTGATAGCACGGACCAAATCCTGTATCCATCAGGATTTAGGGATTTACACCAATCGCAATTCCACCATCAATAACTATATGCTTCATATTTTGAGGGCCATTACCGGGCGTTTTTGCGTGGAAGGCGGCCAGGTTTACCCGGCCATCCTGTTTCCCATGGGCGGCGACAGCGATGAACGCAATCCCAAGACCTGGCGCTCGGTCAAACACGGTATGTTTCCGGTTTTGGGCTCATTTCCGCCCGTCATTTTCCCCGACGAAGTGTTAAACGAACATCCCGAGCGCATAAGGGCCGTGATCGTCAGCGCGTGTAATCCTTTGCGCTCCTATCCCGATACCCTGGCCTATGAGAAGGCTTTTCAGGCCTTGGAGTTGTCGGTGTGTATTGATATCGTTTACAACGAAACGGCGCGGCAGTGCGATTATGTGCTGCCCAGCCTGAGTTATATGGAGAGCTATGACACCGTGTGCTTCAACTTTTCTTATCCGGAGTTTTATTTCCAGATGCGCCAGCCGGTATTGCAGCCGTTGAGCGACGAATCCAAAGAAGGTGCGGCCATCATGCTGGACCTGATCAAAGCCATGGGCTTTATGCCGGAGTTGCCGGAATCGCTGTATCAAGCCGGGAAAGAAGGCATTACGGCTTATCTGGGGGCAATGGGCGCCTATATACAGGATAATATGCAGCATGCGAGGCTTATTCCGCTGATATTGGCCGAAACCTTGGGAACTGCGCTGGGCTCGGTAAATCAGGCATTGATAGTAGGCCTGCTGGTGAGCGGCAGCAAAGCCTTTAAAGCGGGAGCGGCGGCAATGGGCTATCCCGAAGGTTTTTCGATGACCGAGACCATGTTTAAGGATATCCTGGCCCATCCGTCGGGTATGATACTGGCCCGCTTCCGGGGCGATAACTTTTCCCTTATCAGGAATGAGGATAAAAAACTGGCCCTGCGCATCGAGGAGCTTGACGAACCCATGCGGGCGGCCACCATCGAAAACGAGCAAAAGAGGCTTGAGTTGCCGCCCGAATACCCCTTGTTGCTGCATTCGGGCCTGCACCACGAAACCGTGGCCAATACCAATTTGCGCAATCCCGCGTGGAACCGGGGGCGCGATGCGGACGCCATGTTTATGAATGAAAAGGACGCGGCTACCCTAGGCATCGCCGACGGTGAAAAGGTCAGGATTGTCACCAAGGCGTCCGCGGCGGAGATCGCGGTGGAGATCAGCCCCCACGCCGCCGAAGGAGTGGTATATATCCGCCACGGCCGGGGCCTGATCTATAACGGGGTAAAATATGGGGTCAATGTAAACGAGCTGGTGTCCAGCACGGACTGCGACGAATTCTTCAATCCCCTGCACCGCCGCATACCCTGCCGGATCGAAAAGCTCTCCTGAGGCGGAATTTTACAGGAATAAGGTGATTACGGATGCAGTTGAGCAGAAGGTTCCCGGTAGCGCTGCAAATGCTTATAATCATGGACTGGGCGGGGGATAAGGCCAAGATTACCAGTGAAATACTGGCTTTAAGCGTCAATACCAATCCGGTGCTGATAAGGAGGATAATGACCACCTTGAAAAAGGCCGGGCTTATAACCGTGGCGGCCGGCACCGGAGGCGCGAAGTTGGCGCTGCCCGCCACCGCAATCACTCTGCTGGACGTTTACCGGGCGGTGGAACTGACCGCCAACGACACCCTGTTTGGCCTGCACCCGGCGCCCAATACGCACTGCCCGATAGGCAGCAGGATAAACAAGGTGCTGGCCCCGCACCTGGAAAATGCCCGCCACGCGCTGGAGAGTTCGCTGGGGGGAGTGAGCGTGGCGGAACTCACCCGCCAATTTCCCGAATTTAAACCTGCGTTGGCGCGGGCGGTGCAAGAGCGCATGGCTCAGCCGCGCGATGAATAGAATAAGTGGCATGGCCTAAAAACCGCGCTTGGTCGTTAGTGGCGGCGTTCCCATTCATTGTATAGCTCGGAGCGGGAGAGGCGGTATTGGGCGGCCAGCTCGCGGAATACTTCCTGTTTCTTTTCCCCGGCGGCGATACGGGGGGCGGCCTCGGCCAGCACGGTGTCCACATCGACGCTGGGGGGCGGGGTGGGTTCTGCCGGGCCGATAATCAGGCAAATCTCGCCCTTGGGAGGTGTGAGGGCGTAGCGCCGGCGCAGTTGGCCGGCGCTTTCGCGCAGGACCTCCTGATGGAGCTTGGTGAGTTCCCGCGCCAGCACCAGCGGGCGCTCCGGCCCCAGCACGGTTTCTATGTCCTCCAGGCAGGCGAGTAAACGGTGTGGGGCTTCATATATTATCACCGACACGGGGCTGTCTTTGATCGATTCCAGCTCCGCGCGGCGCTCCTTGCGGCGGCGGGGCAGGAAGCCCATAAACAGGAAGCGGTCCGACGAGAGCCCCGACAAGCATAAAGCCGTGATGCCGGCGGAAGGGCCGGGGATAACGTCGACGTCGATACCGGCGGCCAGGGCTTTTTGCACCAGGGCGGCGCCGGGGTCGGAAATAAGCGGCATACCGGCGTCGCTGAGCAGGGCTACGCTCTGCCCTTCCCGCAACAGCCTGATGATGTGGTCCTCGCGCTGTTCGGGGCTGTGCTGATGATAGGAGAGCAGCGGTTTTTTGATTTCATAATGGTTCAGCAGGCGTTGGCTGTGGCGCGTATCCTCGCAGGCGATAATGTCCGCCTGCCGCAGCGTTTTCAGCAGACGCAAGCTCACATCCTCCAGATTTCCGATAGGCGTGGCACATAAATAAAGAACCGCCATAAACGCTCTTTCTCCCTTCGTGATGGGCGCCGCATATGGCGCGCGGGTATGGGGTATGGCCCCGGGGGCCTCCATTTCAAACGTTGGTGATTAAACTTCTTTAGCTTACGGCTGAAAATTAATCAGGATACCAGCTTTTTATCTCGTCGCTCCAGTCGCCGCCCTTCTGCCGCAGTAGCAGCGGGGGCTTTATCTCAAGCGGCACCCGGCTCGCTTTTTGGGCTTCCAGCAGTATCAGGGCGGCGGAACGGTCGGGTTGGGGATACACCGGGCGCAGGCGGCGGGGTTGAAGGCGGTGTTCCGGCAGCAGGGCGATTATCTCCGGCAGCCGCTCCGCGCGGTGCACGAGGGCCAGACTGCCCCGGTCTTTTAATATGCGCGCGGCTTGGGGGATAAGCTCTTTAAGGGTCAGCTTAAGTTCGTGCCGCGCCGCCGCCGCTTCGGGATGAGGGTTTATCTTGCCTTCGTTTTCCTTCCAAAAAGGCGGGTTACACAATACCCAATCGGCCACTGCGGCGTCCATATGGTGATGCAGGGTGCGGATGTCGGCGTTGATGAAGCTGACGCGCTCCGTGAGCCGGTTCAGTTGCGCGCTGCGCCGGGCCCGCTCCACCATCTGTTCCTGGATTTCCACCCCGATAATTTGCGCCTGCGGGTGCAACGCCGACAAAAGCAGCGATATCGCTCCGTTACCGCTGCCTAAATCAATTATGGTGCCTTTTTGCCCGCCGGGCAGGAAGTGAGCGAGCAGCACGGCGTCGATAGAGAAGCGGTAGCCCGCGCGGGGCTGGATGATACGCAATCCGCCCAATATCAGGTCGTCCAGGCTTTCGTTTTCTTTAAGCAAAGCTGTTTCCACTCGTTTATTGCTCCGTGCCTTGGTGTTGGTTGATGAGGCGATGCCATCACTCCTTGTTAAGCAGAGCGATACAAAACAGGCATTCATCGACGCGGGTTTGGGCAAATGAAGGGTGACAAACATGGTAGCCTTCGTTATATAAGGCTCCCAGGTGTTCGTAGCCTTCCCCGCGCATGGCGATATACGCTTCCCGCGCCGCTGCCGCATCCCGCAGCGCGGGCACGTTATTCGGCGGGGGGCTGCTCGCTGCCGTTGCCGCCGCGCGATCTTCTTCCAGCCGGGCGATTCTTTCTTTCAGGGCGGCGATTTCCAGCATCATCTCCTGGTTCAGCGTTTTTAGCTCCATTATGGTTTTTGCCGTTTCGTCTTTCATCTAGCTTTTCTTCCTCTTGTCCGTTATCGAAGGGCTCGTCGGTTATCATCACCGGTTCCGGCGGTTTGTATCGCGACATCTCTCCGTTTTTCTCATACATCTCGGATTCGTATTTCAGGCAACACATCAGCCGCCCACATACGCCGGAGATTTTGGCCGGGTTCAGCGACAGCCGCTGCTCCGTGGCCATTTTGATGGATACCGGCTCGAAATCGTCCAAAAACTGCCGGCAACACAACACCCGGCCGCAGCTGCCGATGCCGCCCAGCATCTTAGCTTCGTCGCGCACGCCTATCTGGCGCAGCTCGATACGGGTCTTGAACACGGCGGCCAGGTCTTTGACCAGCTCGCGAAAGTCCACCCGGCTCTCGGAGGTAAAATAAAATATGATCTTGCCCATATCGAAGGTATATTCGACTTCCACCAGCCGCATGGGCAGGCGGTGTTCCAACACCTTTTGCTTGCAGATCTCCATGGCTTCGATCTCTCGCTGGCGGTTGGCGCGGTAAATAGCTTCGTCGCGTTCGTTGGCGCGCCGCATCACGGGTTTCAGCGGCGCCACGATTTTATCCGGCGGCACCTCCCGCTCCGGCGATACCACGGTGCCGTATTCGATGCCCCGTGCCGTTTCCACGATTACGCCGTCACCCACCTGCAATTCGAAATCCCCGGGTTTGAAATTATATATTTTGCCGGCCGACCTGAATCTTACCCTGACTACCTTAGTCATTCAACCTCCTCCATTTCTTGATATATCAATAAAATACGTGATGTATGGTCCATGCCACATTGACGGCTAAAAGCGTCTTGTTGGCCGAGCTTTGATAGTAGCTGCGCAGGCGGTTCAGCTCGCGCAGGGCGTCTAATGCCCCGGTGCGCCGGTTATAGGGCCATTGGTCGTAATGCGGCGTCAGCTCCGGCAGCATCAATGCCGCGGCGCCTCCTTTGTGGCGGTAGAGATAAAAGTCGCGCAGCGTCATTTCGATAAAGTTTAACAGCAGCGGGTCTTTTTCCAATGCCTCCGCGGCTTTGAACACTTCGATATACTGGCCCGAGGCCAGCGCGCCGCACAAAGCCACGCTGTGCTCCTTGTATTCGGCCAGCTTATTGCTGGCGGCCAGCGCCAGCGCGGACTGCATATTACCGGCGGCGGCCTGGGCCACCTCCCGCGCGGTATCCGGCGCTATGTCCCGCTGAATCAGCAACTGACACACGGAGTCGTCATTAAGCGCGATAAAGCGCAGGTTCTGACAGCGGGAAATGATGGTGTCCAGCATTCCGTCCTGTTCGGAGATGAGGATGATAACCGCATAATCCGGCGGTTCCTCCAGGGTTTTGAGCAGGGCGTTGGCCGCCGGGATGCTCAGGCGGTCGGCTTCGCGGATGATAACCACCCTGCGCTGCGCCCGCGCCGGACGGTTAAACAGCCAGGGATTCATTTCCCGCGCTATCTGCTCCACTCCGATCAGGGTCTTGTTCTCCGGCACTTCCACCAACATCAGGTCGGGATGGCCGCCCTGGTCAAAGAAGACTTTGCCCGCGGCATCGTCGGCCAACAAAAGATGGCGCGCCAGTTCCCGCGCCACCGTTTCCTTGCCGCAACCGGGCGGGCCGCAAAAACGCCAGGCATGACTGATGCGCTGCTGCTGTAAAGCCGTTTTGAGCGCGCTTACCGCCGCTTCCTGCCCCCGTATGGCGTCTAAAAAACCGGTGTCCATCACTTTTCTCCCCGGCGCGCTTTAATCAGCTCCAGCGCCGTGGCCAAGACCGCGTCCTCATCTTGGGACGCGTCGATTACCGCGATGCGCTGCGGTTGGGCCTGCGCCAGCCGCAGATAAGCCTCCCGCACCCTGGTTTGAAAAGCCATGCCCTCGGTTTCCAGCCGATCCGCCGCTTCACCCTGTAAACGCTTACGCTGCGCCGCGATGTCGGGGGTTACATCCAACAGCAGGGTCAGGTCGGGGATAAGCCCACCGGTGCAGATGCGGTTGATATGGTCAAGATAATCCTCGTCCAGTCCCCGCCCCTGACCCTGATAGGCGATAGTGGAGTCCAGGTAGCGGTCGGCCAACACCAGTTTGCCCTCCGCCAGTACGGGGAGCAACAACTCATCCACCAGTTGCGCCCGCGCCGCTGCGTAGAGCAGAGCTTCGGCGCGGGGCAGCAGCCCGTGGTTGCGCACGTCCAGCAGCATATCGCGTATCTGCTCCGAGACTTTGGTGCCGCCCGGCTCCCGCACACATATGACCTCGCCCTCAGCGTCTAAAACTGCCTTTAGACGCCGGATGAGCGTACTCTTGCCACAGGCGTCAATGCCCTCCAGACTGATAAACATGCCCCGTTGCCGCAAATCCACCCCACCTGACTGATTTTACAATTTACTATATTATTATAGCCTATATTGTTATGGCGCTGTATATTAAATTATCTTTGTAGGGTTTGATTTTTATGCCATTGCGGTTTAGGGCGCATTATGCGATAATATAGGCAATTATCATTATTTGGAAAGGCGGAGATCGCATGTTTGATTTTTTGATGGACGAGGCCACGCTAAAACTGCGGGACGAGGCGCGCGCGATGGCGGCCTCCATTGACCGGCAATACCTGCTGGACATGGATGCAGATAAAATAAAATATCCCAAGGAGTTTATGCAGGAGTGCGGACGGCGCAATCTCATCGGCCTGCGGGTACCGCAGGAGTACGGCGGGCGCGGTTTGGACTGGCGCGCCGACTGCGTGGCCGCGGAGGAGATCTGCGTACCCGGCTATATCTTCGGCTGTGCCTGGGGCGTGACCGGCGACGTAGTAGCGGAGGCGCTGGTGCATTTCGGCAATGATGAGCAAAAGAAGCGCTATTTGCCGCCTTTGACCAAAGGCGAGAAATTTGCCGCCGAATGCCTCACCGAGCCGCGCGGCGGTTCGGATTTCTTCGGCTCTACCACCATTGCCACCCGCGATGGCGACGATTTCATTTTGAACGGCCAGAAACGCTTCATCGTCGGCGGCGAAGGAGCCGATTTCTTTCTGGTCTATGCCAAGACCGATCCGAACGCTCCTTCCAGCCGCTCCATGACCTGCTTTGTGGTGGACCGGGAGATGGGGGTGGAGACCAAATACCTGTACGGGCTGATGGGCTGCCGCGGCGGCGGCACCGCCCGCGTGGTATTCAAAGATGTGCGCGTGCCGAAGGAGAACGTGATCGGCGAAGTGAACGGCGCGGGCAAAGTGTTTAACCAGATGATGATCCCCGAACGCCTGGGCACCGCCGCCATGACCATCGGAGCCGCCCGCCCGGCGCTGGAAATAGCCACCAACTACTCCAACAAGCGCAAAGCCTTCGGCACGCAGATTAAAAATTTCCAGGGAGTCAGCTTCAAGGTATCCGATATGGCGCTCAAACTGGATGCCTGCCGCAGCATGATCTATACCACCGCCTCCGCGGTCGATTCCGGTGCGGTAAAAGGCGGACGGCAACGCCGCATGGTATCTCAATCCAAGAAATTCGTGACCGAACAGTGTTGGGAAGTGGCCAATCTGGCCATGCAGGTGATGGGCGGCATCGGCTACACCGATATTTTCCCCGTCGAAAAAATCCTGCGCGACCTGCGCTTATCCATGATTTGGGTGGGCAGCAACGAGATAATGTCGCTCATCAGCCAGCACGAATGGTATCGCGAATTTGAAGAAGAACGCCATAATTGGAATAAACGCGACAGCGAAAGCGACGCCCTGAATGCGTTTGTGGAGGAAGAAAAGATTTACGAATAGACCGGCGCAGGCAACGGCGTCAATATTGACGGGGCGGCTGAAAAGCCGCCCCGGTGTTAAGAAATATTTAAGCAGCCAACCGGCGGCAGCGTCTGCCCGCCGGATGTAAAGGCCCCGAGCGGCGGGTATCGCATGACCTGTGATACGCGCCGCTTTTATGCTCCGGCTTACGGCTTATATCCGGCGCAGGGTGGGAAAAAGTATTACGTCGCGGATGGAACTGCTATCGGTCAGGAGCATGACCAGGCGGTCGATGCCCATGCCCAGGCCGCCTGCGGGGGGCATGCCGTATTCCAGCGCGTTGATGTAATCCTCGTCCATCATATGGGCTTCGGCATCGCCGCCGGCGCGTTTTTCCACTTGTTTCAAAAACCGCTGTTTCTGGTCCAAGGGGTCATTGAGCTCGGAAAAGGCGTTGGCTATCTCGCGGCGGGTGATGAAGAGCTCAAAGCGGTCGGTGAGCTCCGGATGCTCGGCATTGCGCTTGGCCAGCGGGGATATCTCCACCGGATGGCCGTAGATAAAAGTGGGCTGCAGCAGCGTTTCTTCCACGTAAGCCTCGAATACGTCGTTGATGATCTCGCCGCGGCTGCTGGCGGGGGTGAGCTTGATCTTGAGGCCCTGGGCCAGTTCGCGGGCGGCGTGGTCACTGTCCGCGGCGGCAAAGTCCAGGCCGGTAACTTCCCGGATGGCGTCCAGCATGGTGATGCGCTTCCAGGGACGGGCGAAGCTTATTTCCTCGCCTTCATAGGTGAGGCTCAGACCGCCGTTTATCCGCTCCTGTACGGCACATATAAGCTCCTCGATCAGCTCCATCATGCTCTGCATATCGCCATAGGCCTGATAGAACTCCAGCATGGTGAACTCCGGGTTATGCCGGGTGGAAATGCCTTCGTTGCGGAAGCTGCGGTTAATCTCGTACACGCGCTCCAACCCGCCTACCAGCAGCCGCTTTAAGTACAGCTCCGGCGCGATGCGCAGGTAGAGGTCCATATCCAGGGTGTTATGGTGGGTCACAAAGGGGCGGGCCACCGCGCCGCCGGGTATGGGGTGCATCATGGGGGTCTCCACTTCCAGGAAGTCATGCTGGTCCATGAATTCGCGGATCAGGCGGATGATGTGGCTGCGCTTGATAAACACCTCGCGCACTTCGGGGTTTACAATAAGATCGACATAGCGCTGGCGGTAGCGGGTCTCCACATCGCGCAGGCCGTGGTATTTTTCCGGCAGGGGGTTAAGGGATTTGCTCAAGAGTTCAAAGCGGGTCACGTGCAGGGATACTTCACCCTTTTGGGTGCGGAATACGGTGCCGCTGACGCCTAAAATATCGCCGATATCGATTTTTTTAAACAGCTCGTAGGCTTCCTCGCCCACATCGTCACGCCGGAAGTAAAGCTGGATGCTGCCGGACATGTCCTGAAGGTCGGCAAAGCCGGCCTTGCCCTGCCGGCGCTTGGACATCAGGCGTCCGGCCACGGTCAATTCCTGCCCTTCGCGCTGCTCGAATTCATCCTTGATTTGCTGGGCGGTGGCGTCGCGCTCGAAGCGACGGCCAAAGGGCTCGATGCCCTGTTCGCGCAGTTGGGCGAGTTTTTCCAGCCGCACTTTCTTTAATTCATTGAAGTTTTCTTCCGGCGGGCGCTGCTCGCTCATTATCTGCACTTCCTTAAAAAATGTAATTTGCTCATGGGGTTTGATTGCGCTGCGCCCGCAGCACTCCGCTTAAAACGGGATGTTTGGGGCGCCGCCCTCTACGCGCCGCAGACGGGCTTGTCCCCTCCGGGCAACTGTCACGGCGGGTTAGATTTCTACCTTGAGGATCTTATATTTGAGCATGCCCGAAGGAGTGTCCACATTCACGGTGGTATTGGCTCGCTGGCCCATGATGGCTTTGCCCACCGGGGATTCGTTCGACATTTTGCCCTCGCGCATATTGGCCTCCACCGAGGATACCAGGGTATAGGTCATCTTTTTCTTGCTCTTGGTCTCCTGGATCTCCACCTTCGAGCCCAGCGTGACCATCTCGGCGCTGACTTCGCTTTCCTCTATCAAGCGGGCGTTGCGCAGGGTCTTTTCCAGGTTGAGGATGCGGCCTTCCAAAAAGGCCTGCTCGTTTTTAGCGTCCTCGTACTCCGAGTTTTCGGATAGATCGCCAAAAGCGATGGCCTGCTTGATGCGCTCCGCCAACTCTTCGCGCCGGGTGGATTTAAGGTAATCAAGCTCCTTTTCCAGCCGTTCCAGACCTTCCTTAGTCAGGATAATTTCTTGGTCATCCCGTTCTGCCATGATTCCCACTCCTTTAATACGCGCGGCTTTGCTGCGGCGCGGTTTTCCCCAAAGCACAACAGCCCCGAGCGGGCTGCTAAACATTAATATAATAATGAAACGGCTGGCGCTTGTCAAGAAAAGCTTGCCAAACGCCACATTCGGTTCCACTTTGCAATAAAAAATCCAGCACCGTCTGCTCCCCCGGCGGCACCCGGCATTGGCGGAACAGGTTGGCTTCCATAATGGGGGCCAGCTGGTAAAGCTCACCGCTCAGCCCCGCCGCCTGCAAGCGCGATTCCAGCGCCGGCGCCAGGCCTAAGCTGTCGTCGGCCAGGCGCAGCCGGCATGGCGCCGGCGGCAGGGCCGGGCCGCCCCACTGTAACACCAGCGTATCGGAACTCCATCCGTGGGGGTCGATGAGGTGATTGCTCACCGCCGCGCCGTGGTGGTACAGCAGGCGGTAGAGCATAGCTTCCTGATATATCGGGTTGGGGCTTTGCAGCGCCAGCGGCAGGCCGAAGCCGTGCAGCCTGAGCAGCAGTTCCGGCAGGTTCAGGTCGTCCTGCGCCGCTACCACCATTATCCGCCGCGCGCTTTTGGTTTCCTCCAGCATCTGCTCGGTCCATACCAGGGCCAAGGCGGTCATGAAGGCATCGCCAAAGGTGATGGGCGGGGGCGGGGAAAGCGCTTTAAACAGGCCCTTAAGCCGCCGGTCCACGGCCAGCAGCGGCAAGCCATACTCCGGCAGCAAGGCCGTGCTGCGCCGCCACAGATATCGCCGCAGTTCCGGGGTCAGTCCCTGCCATTGCGCCGGGCCGGCAGGCAGCAGCATCTCCGCCCCCTGCCAAGCCAGCCCCTCGAAGCGCAGCAGCTGTTTCAGCCGCGGGGCCAAAAAAAACGGAGCCAGCCATTCCGGCATATTCATGCCGCGGGCCATCCCCTGCCGGGCCGACGGCAACAGGTGCCAGTAGGCAAAATCAAGTTGTAACACGCATCATTTCACCTCCGCCCTTTCATAATACTGGGGCAACCGGTGGTTTATGCCCTCCCCGGCCCGCGGTTTTAAGGGGCGGTATTTTTCTTAAGCAAAAGAAAACCGTTGCGGGCAGGTTTTTGTTTCCTGTGCGCAACGGTGTTTAAAATCGCTTAAGGCCCAGCCGGCGGCGGGCTTGGCGGGGCTTATGGCGCTCCGAAATCGACCACCCCCGGTTTGAATTCGAGCTCTTTGAGCAGGTCGTAATAATCGTCGGGGCGGATAGCGTCCAGGGGCTTGTTGAGCAGGCTGACCATCAGCGCCTCGATAACGTTGGTGCCGAAGCTGCGGCCGCCCATGTCGGGGGTGGTGGTGATGACCTTGCTTATCCCCCGCGCCCGGAGCATATCCATGTCCTCGGCGGTGGTGGTGTTGGTGATGACCACCTGTCCGTCCAGGCGTTCCGGCAAATAGCGGCGGATGTAATTAAAATCCCCGGCCAGCACCTTAGCCCGGTGATAGTATTTTGAATGCTTGGGGATTATGACCTCCTGCTCGCTGCCGGTGGGATATATTTTTTCAAAAGGCATCCTGACCACAAAGGGCGCTACCATACGCCCGAAAAATTTCAGCGCCTTCAGCGAATGCAGCGGCAGGGGCACGCCCACGGTATAAATGAAATCTCCCAGCGTCAGGCGCGCGCCCACTTCCTCGAACGCTTCCGCCATGCCGAAGCGGTCCACCGCGCATACCATCAGTACCGGGGTTTGCCTAAGTTCACAAATGCCTTCGCGCTGCACATCCAAAATGCATTTGCGCTCCAGGGTGTTTTTCAGGCCGCCGCCGTCCACCATCGGCGTTTTCTTCGCCTCCCGCAGCAGCCGCAGGGAATCCTTGATGACATACGGTTTGCCCGCTATGTAGATATAGATGTCGATGCCGCCCATGCCAAAGGCGTCTATTTTACCGTCCAGGTCGCGGATGAGGGCGATGGCTTTGTCGAAATCGCCGTCGGTGCCGATGCGCTCGATCAGGAAGCTTTCTCCCATAAAGTCGGTCTCAAAGCTGTGGTCGCGCCGGGACGATCCCAGGCTTACGCTGACAATGTGTCTCATAGGTAATAATGCCTCCCTAAATACTTGGTGATATGGGGCCATAGCCCGCTGGGGATTAAATATGGGGCTTATTTTAGCACAAAACCACTGTAAATAAAAGGCAAAATAAGTCGACGGCCCTCGGAAATTATGTATCGGCGCGGCCGATGTTTTTGTCATATACCTTTGATGGTGTTACAATGTGCACAGTAATCCTTGCTGCGCAAGTCTTCGCGGGCTTAAGCCCTATTCGCGCTTCGCGCGCCTGTGCCATTGACGGCTTCGCAAAAATGCCCTTGCCAGCAAGCATTTTTGCTTTATGATATAATATCCCTGTCGTCTCCCGGGAAGTATTTGTGGCCCTTTACCGCCCGGTGAGGGATAATGCGCTACAGGAGGATTTATGCCATGATCGTTCTGACTACCAAGAATTTGATACTCAGGCCTTTTCGCCCCGAGGACGCCGCCGATGTGTACCGGTATTCGCAAAGCCCCAATGTAGGGCCTAATGCGGGCTGGAAGCCCCATGAGAGCCTGGAGGAATCGCGCCGCATCATGGGCGAGATATTTCTGGACCAGAACAGCGTGTGGGGCATCACCTTAAAGCCGGACGACAGGGTAATCGGCTCTATCGGGCTGCTAGCGGATGCCAAGCGGCAGAATTACTCGGTGATGATGCTGGGCTATGCGCTGGACGAGCAATACTGGGGGCGGGGCATTGCTATGGAAGCGGCGCGGGCGGTAATCAAATACGGCTTTGAGGAACTGGACCTGACCATGATAAG
>JAUNBV010000139.1 GCA_030526885.1 Syntrophomonadaceae bacterium | reverse complement strand
CTTTATCACGTCGTACATATCAAACGCCTCAACATCAGCGGCGATATACTCATCATCCCTCACCTGGCCGTCGATGCTTAGATATTGGCTTATGAACGACAAAGGCACATATATCTCGTCGTCACGCCTGACGCAATTGCTGGTCAGGTAATCCACGCGGTATTGATACTGGAAAACAAATGGGGAATCAAAAGCCAGCCGCACCGCTTTGCCGTCCTGCTCGAAACATACCATATCGTCGGCGTCGATATAGGTTTCTAACTGCAATAAAAGCGCCGCATCTTTCGCCTTCACCATGCTATGGCCGTCAATAGCGGTAACCGTCACCGCCTGCCCGCTCGGCGGCGCAGGTTCATGGGACACTGGCGCGTCGGCACCGCTTTCGCTCCCTCCAAACAAATTCGGCTTCGTCTCCGGCGGAGCGGGGACGACCGGCGGGGATGGCGAATCGCCGCTTCCGCTCCCTCCGAACAAGTTTGGCTTTGTCTCCGGCGGAGCGGAGACCACCGGCGGCGATGCCGAATCGTTGCTCTCCCCGGTCTGACAGCCGCACATGCCGACCACTAACAGCGCCATTAGTAGTAATGCCGCCAACTTGAATCGTTTGTTTTTCATGATAATACCCTCTTAAATTTATTCCTTAACCCCCTCCTCTTCATATTGTATCACATATGGCTTCGGGTGTTTTAGCGCTGCACTTTTATGATACCTCTCCAATTTATTGCGTGCCCATAATAGTCTAATAAAAAGTTTTTTAATGCGCGCCGACAACCTAGTATCATAGTAACAGGCAGCAGCATTAAAATATTATTGACTAATCTGTATTATAAACTATAGTATGGAAATCAGATATCGCTATGACCTCATAACACTGCATATGTACCTGAAAGGCGCTTGCCTGTATTACGGCTATTAGACATAAATTGCTGTAAATTATAAAAGCATAAAAACCATAACCCCAAGTAGGTTCATTTTCTTTTTCATAATCGTCCACCCCTTCCGGTAATAGTGGGTGAGTCAGGGGGGACGCTTCCTTGACTCGTTAACATCGCTACTGCTGTTTTCATCCGTGTTCTCATACTAATGCTTCATTAAAATCAATGTCATTTGAGACGGATAGAGCAGATTTAAGATTGGCTGAGACTTGACACGTCCCCTTAATCTCATTCAAAAATCTCGAAACCACCATTAAACGCGCCGCCCAGCGGCGCCGCTAACTGCTGGCTGCCCCTTTCATTGGTGCCTTTCACCGTATAAGTGATTTCCGGCAGAATAAACTCATACCGATATTGTCCGGGGCCGATTATATTGCCGTTCAAGTCTTTTTTATCCCATAGTTTAACGCCGCTATAAACCTGTCCGCCGCCTGAGAATTCTCCGTCGAAAGCCGGCAGAGCAGTGGTATAAATCATTTCTGTGGCCGGTTCCTGAGCGGATACAGAATCGTTCTCCACGTATCGATAAAAGTTGAATATGATTTCGAAAGGGTCCGCGATGATGCTATCGTCGCCCACCGACCCGATGGAGTAGCCGATATAAATCGGCTGTCCTGCTTTGACCTCTGCATCGGGACGGCAAAGCAGTTCTCCGGTAAAATAGAGCGGCCTGGAGGGGATTCTGAACGGCTCTAAAAAGGACTCGACCAATGGTTCCGTCACGCGAACCACAAATTCATTGCTGGCAGAATAAGCTACCGTATCGTAGTCGTAAGGGGTGGTAAAAGCTCTGATGTCTCCCGCTTGCAATGGCCGGGCGTACTCGTCGTCAATAAAAATGGGGCTCAGGAAATTTACCTGATGTTCCTGTCCATCCATGGTGGTAACGATGATTCCATCTTGTCTTTCTATTCCAAAGACGTTGATCAATTTCCCGTCCAGGTCCTTATTGATACGGATGGTTCCGCCGGTGAGTTTGTATTCTCCGGCATCCATAAGGACGGATTGTAATTGACCGATGCTCACGTATCCTGCCGGGTCGTGGATGCTGAATTCGTCTGCGGGTTCATCCGGCGGGGCGGGGACCACAGGCGGCCTCGCATCGTCCTCCGTTCCCCCGCCCCCGAACAACGCATCGGTGGCGATATTGACCCGGCGCATATCCGGGTCCCAGGTCACGTCGCAGCCCAGTGATTCGGCCACCAGGCGCAGGGGGACCAGGGTACGCCCGTTTTCGATCAGGGCGGGGGCGTCCAGCGGGAACGCCGCACGGTCGATAAAGGCGGTGGCGCTGCCTATGCTCAGTTCCACCGTGGCGCCGCCCCGGATCCCGGTCACCTTTCGCGCCGCGTCGTCCCATGTCACGGCAAAGCCCAGGCTCTCGAATATCTTGCGCATCGGCACCATCGTCCTGTCGTTCGCTATGATGGGTTCGGTATCGAAGTACAGGTCCATGCCGTCCAGATAGACGGTGATGGGGCGGGGCGCAGCGGGCTTCCGGGTGGCGGCGTCGGCGGGCAGCGTCATCACGCCGATGTGGTGATTGCTGTAGTCCGAATCGTGTACCTTTACCAGGCAGGTATCCCCGTTGAGGAATTCAATCTGGCTAAATATGAAGGGCGTCACTTCCGCCCCATAGCGGTTTATCAGCCCGTATAAAGAAGTGCCGTATTTGGCCGCCACCGCTAACCCATCGGTGAATTCCGTGACCCCGGTGTACCAAAAACCGGTCAGTCTGTTGCCCTGGTGGTCCAAAAGCGCTTCCATGAAACTCGGAGCGCCGAACCACTGCGGTACTCCCGCATAGGGGTCATACTGGCCGATCAAGGCGTCGCCCCGCGCCACCACGGGGTAATCCTTGCGCGGGACGATGACCTGCCCGGTCTGGTCTATGAGATAAAAACGATGCTCGCCCTCCACTATCTCGGCCACGCTGGCAATGCCTTGGTCAAAATCCCACGCGGAATCATATTTACAAGGGACGACCAGCTCGCCCCGTTCATTTATGTAGCCGTACTTCTCATTCATGAAAACTATCGCCATGCCTTCACGGAATTCTTCCGCATGGTCAAATTGAAACGGGGTCACGCTGGCGCCGGCGGCGGTCACATAGCCCCATTTACCGTGTTCGTTTAAAGCCATGATATCGTCGCTGGCGACGATGGCGTTGGTATATATGATGGGTGTCACCTCGGCGCCTTGGTGGTTTACCACGCCATATTTGCCGTCCTTTTCGACTGCGAACAGCGTGGCGGAATTCACATATCCGTCGTGGCCTATGTCGTCATATATCATTCCGGTCAGCGCCTGGCCATCGCGGTCAAAGAAACCGTAACGCCCGTCCTGACGCGCCCAGAGCAAACCGCTTTCATGGTTGAATACCTCGTCGTAGGCGCAGGGCAAAACCTCCCGTCCGGTTTTATCGATCAAGCCCTTTTGCCCGTCGGCTTGGGCAACGGCGAAACCGCCCCGGAAAGCCTGTACATGGTCATAGCCGCTTACGTCCAGCACTTCCCGACCGGCGCGGTCGATAAAGGCTTTTGTGCTCCCCGCCACCACATAGCATAACCCTTCGGAAAACCAACCGGCCTGATCATAAATAAAGGGGGCTATCACGCCGCCCTTGGCATCGATAAAGCCACATTTTACAGTGTTGTCCGGCAAGGTAATGTCGATTGCGCAGGCGCCCTCGCTATGAACGCCGAGGTCGATGCTTTTATAGCTTATGCCCGGTTTAAGCCACTGCACGCTGAGCCCCGATTCCCGAACCAGCTCTTGCCCCTGCGTCTCGGCCTCTGCTTCGCGCGCTACCGGCGCGATGACCAACAGCGCCGCCAGCGCCAGCAATATCGCCAATTTGAGCCATTTGTTTTTAATCATAGACCCTCCTTATTCTTTCATTGCCGGGGAAAATGTTGCCCCCCTTTCCATGATTATAGAAACCTGTATTATATTCTATAATCATGGAAAGGGCCTGTCAAGTGAATTGGAGGGGAGACAAGGGGGGAGGGCGCCCGTCCCCTGACTCCCCTAGCTCATTAAAACTGCGTTCACACAGTTTTGATCATATGAATAAAATGAAATAAGACAATATATGGATAAACGGAGGTAAATATGAGTTACTATCATTTTGATAATAATTGCGGTTGCAATAGATTTTGTCCGTGGTGCCAAGGACCGAGAGGTTTGCAAGGTGTTCAGGGTCCGCAAGGTTGGCCCGGCGCAACGGGACCTGAGGGACCTCCGGGGAAAGCCGATACCATTACGGTAGGGAACACAACGACGGGTGATCCCGGTACACAAGCACAGGTAATAGATGTTTCGGGAAGTCCAAACCATGTATTGGATTTTATTATTCCCCAAGGCGAGCGTGGAGAGGCTGGATCTGAGGGGCCACAGGGACCTCCTGGACCTGATGGAGCTCCTGGAGAGGCTGGACCTCCCGGAG
>JAUNBV010000138.1 GCA_030526885.1 Syntrophomonadaceae bacterium | reverse complement strand
TCCGAGGATACTAAGCAGCGTTTTCTCGATAAGATGTGGACCGGGGAATGGTCGGGCACCATGGCGCTGACCGAGCCCAGCGCGGGATCCGACGTGGGTGATATGCTGAGCAAGGCTTTTCCCACCGATGAGCCCGGCATCTACCGAATCAAAGGCAATAAATGCTTCATCACCGGCGGCGAACAGGACTTTACCGACAACATCATCCACCTCATGCTGGCCCGCATCGAAGGCGCTGCCCCTGGCACCGGAGGCATCTCCCTGTTTGCCGTACCCAAGATGTGGGTAGAGGCCGACGGCAGCGTCAGTGGGGACAATGACGTGAGCTGTGCCGGTATCGAGCACAAAATGGGCATTCGCGGTTCCGCCACCTGTGTGATGAACTTTGGGGAAGACAACCGTTGCCGCGGCTTCCTGCTGGGCGAACCGCCCGATGAAAACGGCAAAGCGCGCGGTATGGCGCAGATGTTTAATATGATGAACGGCGCCCGTCTGGAGATGGGGGTAGGTTCCACCGCCGGTTCTGCGGTAGCTTATCATAACGCCGTGCAGTACTCCGTCGGCCGCATTCAGGGCAAGACCATGGCCAACCCCAAAGCCGGCCGCCAGCCAATCATAAAACATGAAGACGTTAGGCGGATGCTGTTGGACCAGAAAGCCCACATCGAAGTGATGCGCGCGCTGGTATGCCGGGCCTATTACTATATGGATATCCTGGAGAACACCGCCGATCCCGAAGAAAGGAAAATATGCCAGTGGAAGCTCAATATCCTGACCCCGATATGTAAGGCCTATAACTCCGATATGGCCTGGATACTGACCGCGGAAGCCATGCAATGCTACGGTGGTTACGGTTATAGTGAGGAATATCCCATCGCCCAGCTTTGCCGCGACGTAAAAATACATTCCATCTGGGAAGGCACCAACTATATCCAGGCTATCAGCACCGTGGCCCGCAGTTGGGGACTTGGCAAAGGGCAGGCTATGGAGGCTTGGTTGGCGGAGATCAGCGATTTTATCGCCGCCCAGTCCGGCAACCAAGAATTCGGCCGCGAGATTGTCCTGTTACAAAAGGGACTGGATTCCTATAAAGCTTTGCGCATGAGCATCGTGGAAGCCGCCATGGGAGGCAATCCCTCTATCATGGGCATTTACGCAACCCGCATCACCCACGCCAGCGCCAAGCTGTACGGCGGCTTCCTCGTCTTGGAGCAAGCCGTGCTGGCCGCCCAGAAAGCCGCGGCAGTCGGAGAGGGACATTTCGACTATGCCTTTTATATCGGCAAGACCCAGTCCGCCAAATACTATCTGCGCAACATCGTTCCGGATATATGGGACCTGCAGGCCAAAATAGAAGCCTATGACAGCTCCGTGCTGGACATCCCCGAGGAAGCGTTTACGCTGCTGTAAAACAGAGAGAATAGTTTTCCTGCCATTTTCATAGCCATTCTGAGCGCAAAACAAAACCTTTACCCGCTCAGAATGGCTTTATTTTTGCCCAAATGAGATAACCCCCACAATTCTGACTCAGAGGCAAGTTTTTGTTACCTTCGTGAAGCGTCTCCGGCGACGATGAGCGGGTATGTATTCAGAAATTTATAAAAACCGCTATTTATTGCCGCGAAATTTGTAGTATACTCTAATCGCTAAAACTCTGCCGCCGCCTGCGGCTCGGCAATCGTTAAGCGATCTCATCATTCATTTTATTGCCGCTCCGTAGTCGCTTTGCTTGCCGGTCACCGGATAACTTTGGCTATCAAGATGAAAGGAATGCTATGACGTGTGTGGCTGGGTTTCCAATGAAGGCTTCTGCTATCAGGGGCGCTTCGAGTCCTAGGACCACAGAATTGGATTTTCCGAGAAACTTTGAATACCGAATCGCGGCGTAGGCAAAGATATATTCTCGGAACAATAAAAAGGAGGTAATGATTATTATGAATGAAAAGGTAAGGGCGCTTTTGAATCAGCAGGTGAACAAGGAATTCTATTCCGCCTATTTGTATCTGGATTTCTCTAATTACTTTGAGGCCCGTGGGCTGGACGGCTTTGCCAACTGGTATAAGATTCAGGCCCAGGAGGAAAGGGATCACGCAATGCTGTTCTATCAGTATCTGCACAACAACAATGAGGCTGTGACGCTGGAAGCCATCGACAAGCCGGAGGCGGTATTTGACAGCGATATGGCCGTGCTAAAGGCGGGTTTGCATCACGAGCTCTATGTTACTTCGCTTATCAACGATATTTATGAGGCGGCGCAAGATGTAAAGGATTTTCGCACCATGCAGTTTCTCGACTGGTTTGTGATGGAGCAGGGCGAGGAAGAGACCAACGCCAACGACTTGATTTCCAAAATGGAACTGTTTGGCTCCGATCCCAAGAGTTTGTATATGCTTAACAGCGAGCTAGCGGGCCGCGTTTACAGCGCGCCGTCGCTGGTACTTTAGAATAACGCTCATAATTTCTGTGTCCAATGCGCACCATTATCATGGGTGATGAAATGATGAAAAATGGTGCTTGGAAAACTTATGTCCTGTTTATCGCGTTGACTGAAGCGGTGGGCGCGCTGGCGGGCTGGTTGACCCGCAATGGCGTTGAAGCGTACAACGGTGTTTTGAAATCAGCCCTTACGCCACCGAACATGGTTTTTCCCATCGTATGGGCGATTCTGTTTGCCTTGCTGGGATTCGGGACGGCGCGGATCTGGTTGGCCGCGCCGTCACCCGAGCGATGGCGCGGTCTGCTGATCTTCTGGGTACAGTTGGGGTTTAACTTTGCCTGGAGCCTGCTGTTTTTTAATCTGCAGGCATTCGGCTTCGCTTTCCTGTGGCTGATTATCCTGTGGGTGCTCATCCTGCTGATGATAATGTCATACCACCGGGTGGACAAAACCGCGGCGTGGCTGCAGCTGCCCTACCTGATTTGGGTAACCTTTGCGGGTTATCTGAATTGTGTGACCTGGCTTCTGAACCGATGAGCAAAATAAGTCGGCTTAGATCCAGGTTACGGCTCTACCACAGGGTATGGCGATTATTGCGGCTCAGGCGCGGGTCATGGCTCATTATGAGCTTGCCCAGGGCTTTTATTTCCGCGTGGCTCATCGGGGGAATGAATTCATTTATCGCGGTAGGGAAGCCCTGCCGGCGCAGGCAGTTTTCCAGGGCGGGGAGCAGGGTGTCCTCCGGCCAGTAAAAGCCTCTGCCCACCCCTTGATGATACTCCTCCCAGTTAGCCGCGCTCAAAGAACTCCACAGCTGGTCGTGATTGGCCATGCTGTCGGCGGCCAGCACGAACACGCCCGCATCGGTCTGGATGCGCAGGATCTGATGGCCGTAGGTGTGGTCGCCGGTAACGTACACGTCGATGCCGGGACGCAGGTTATGGGCGCCGTCCTGCAAGTCCATCCGCTCCAGCGAGGACATGAAGTGCTCGGGATAGTAGTAATTGCGCTTGGTTTTAGGACTAAGATGCAGCATCCCCTGCAGCTCACGGGCCTGCACATGAAAACGGGCGCGGGGAAAGCAGGACATGGCAGCGGCATGATCCCAGTGCAGATGGCTCATGACCACCAGGCCGATATCATTGGGATCAAGCCCCAGGCTGCGCAGCATCGGCACGATGCGTTGATGCTTTTCCTGAAAGCCCACCGAGCCCACTCCGGGCAGGGTGGCAGGGTCGTAGCCGGTGTCAAACAGAATGAATTCCTCGTCGGCGGTCTGCACCAAAAACACAAAATTCGGCGCTTCCACCGTTGGCACCCGGCCCAGTCCGTTAAAACTGATACGATAAGTGCCGTTATATATAGGAAATATCTTGTTCATCAAAACCCAACTCCCGTAATTTCGCTGCGTGAAGGTGTTTGCCGCAATAGGGTAAATACTCTTTTCACATGCTAAAATCCTTTAAATGCACATAATTAATTTGTTTTTGCTATTTACACCGCCCCCCGTCATCTGTTATATTAATGTTCGTGGGTCAAAACGGCCCTGTTTTTATGACCATTTGCCCAGGGCAAATTTTAACGGATTGTGCTTGAAACGCTGCTTTGAAACCTGTATAATGTTTTTTGCTGGCGGGTGTAGCTCAATGGTAGAGCCCCAGCCTTCCAAGCTGGTTGTGAGGGTTCGATTCCCTTCACCCGCTCCATTATAAGTCCCCGTAGCTCAGCAGGATAGAGCAACGGCCTTCTAAGCCGTGGGCCGGGGGTTCGAATCCCTCCGGGGACGCCATTTTTGGAGTGCTGTCAAATGGTACGATTCGCGGCGTCGGCAAGCGGGGGAGTCAGGCGCAAAGGATTATGGAAACGTCGCGGTTAATCCGCACAACATGGTGGGTGTAGCTCAGTTGGATAGAGCACCAGATTGTGGCTCTGGGGGTCGTGGGTTCGAGACCCATCATCCACCCCATTTTATGATTTTCCCGGGCATGGAGCGCTGTGATTGGGGTGTAGCCAAGCGGTAAGGCAACGGACTTTGACTCCGTCATTCGTAGGTTCA
>JAUNBV010000137.1 GCA_030526885.1 Syntrophomonadaceae bacterium | reverse complement strand
CCGGCTGCACTACGGTGGAGGAAAGAGCGGTGCGGGAGGCGGCGCTGGCAGGGGGGGCCAAGGAGGCTTATCTGCTGGAGGAACCGATGGCGGCCGCTATCGGCGCTGGCTTGCCGGTCGATGAGCCCACCGGCAATATGATAGTGGATATCGGCGGCGGCACTACCGAGGTGGCAGTCATTTCACTGGGCGGCATCGTTACCGCGCGCTCGGTCAGGGTGGCCGGGGACCGCATGGATGATTCCATCGTGCAGCATCTGCGCAAAAATTATAATCTGCTCATCGGCGAGCGCACGGCGGAAAACATCAAGATGAGCATCGGCTCGGCTTATCTGGACGGCGCCGATAACTTTTTCGAGGTCAAGGGGCGGGACCTGGTCAGTGGGCTGCCCAAGACGGTGCAGGTTTCCTCCACCGAGGTGGCGGAGGCGCTGCGGGAGCCGGTGGAAAATATTATCGAGGGGATAAAGGTGTGCCTGGAAAAGACGCCCCCGGAGCTGGCGGCGGATATTATGGACCGCGGCATCGTGCTGGCCGGCGGCGGCTCGCAGCTGCACGGCCTGGATAAGCTCATTTCCTTGGAGACCGGGATGCCGGTATATATCTGCGATGAGCCGTTACTGGCGGTGGCGCGGGGTACGGGCCATGTCCTGGAAAACATCGAGCACTTAAAGCGCCTGCTGGTTTCTCCCAAGAAAGTATTTTAATATCGGGTGAACATAGGTGAGAGATTTACTGCGTAACCATAATTTCTGGGCGGTTTTGGCTCTGCTCGTCATATTGATAATTGCCTTGCGCATTTCTGCCGACAGCCGCAGCGATATTACTGCGGCTGAAAAGCTTTTGCACGAGGTTTTTTCTCCGGTCCAGGCGGGGCTGCAGAGCGTGAAGGATAAGGTGGTGGAAATCCGCCTGACCTTCAGTGAGCGCGAGGAGTTGGAGCAAAAGCTGCAGGCTTTGTTGCGGGAGAACGAGGGTTTGAAGCTCACCAATCAGGAATTGCGGGAAAACCAGGCCGAGCTCAGGCGGCTCAGGCAGTTGCTCGAGCTGGAAGCCGGTTACGGGGAGTTTGAGCTTAGGGCCGCGCGGGTAATTGCCCGCAGTCCCAGCAATTGGTATCAGATGCTGAGCATTGACAAGGGGCAGGCCGACGGTATCGCAGTGGATATGACGGTAATAAGCGCCGATGGCGGCCTGGTAGGGCGCATCGGCAGTGTCAGCCAGCACAGCGCGCAGGTGTGGCTGCTGTCCGACCGCGAGATGGCGGTGGGGGTGATCGTGCAGGAGACCCGCGACAGTCAGGGCATTGTGGAGGGGCTAGGGGATAATTTTTATCTGCGCATGGTAAATACCCCGTATTATGCAGAAGTCACTTCCGGCCAGACGGTAATCACTTCCGGCCTGTCCGGAATCTACCCCAAGGGCATCGCGGTGGGCAGCATCGTTAGGATAGTGCCCGAGGACAACGGCCTGCTGCTGACCGCCGATATTGAGCCGGCGGTCGATTTTGACAAGCTGGAAGAGGTGCTGGTCATCACGGAGGTGAATAACGAGTCCGTTCCGCCGGAGGAGGAGGTTCAGTAATGGCCCGCTATGTGGTACTGACCTTACTGTCTTTCCTGGTGCTGTTTTTGCAGTCCACCATTTTCAGCTCCTATGGCATTCGCGGGGTAATCCCGGACCTGGTGCTGGTGCTGGTGGTCAATCATGCCATGTTTGCATCCGGCCGCCGCAGCGTGGCTTACGGGGTGTTCTGCGGCCTGCTGGAGGACCTGTTTTCCGCCCGTATTATCGGTATCAACGCCATTGCCAAGGGCATAACCGCCTTTATCGTTTCGCGCCTCCAGTTCCGGCTGTTTCAGGATAATATGCTGGTGGGGCTGCCGGTGATGGTGGTGGGTACGGCGGTCAATTTGCTGATATGTTTTCTGCTGCTGTACTTTATTTCCGGCAATACTTATGTCAATATAAATATCCTGGAATACGGCTTTTATCAGTTGGTGTACAACTGCATATTTGCTATACCGGTCTATTATTTATTTTACCGGGCCAACCGCAAGCGGGCGCGTTTTTAGCGCGGCCTGACAAGGAGGGGCAGCTTTGGAGGGCAAACAACTGCAAAAAAGGCTGATCGTATATGGTGCCGTCGTCGTCGCGCTGCTGCTCCTTTTGGTGATGCGCCTGGCCATAGTGCAGATCGTTTACGGTGACGATTACCAGATTCAGGCGCAGGATAACTTGATTCGCCTGAGCACCATACCCGCTTCCCGGGGCGAAATATATGACCGCAACGGCGTGGTGCTGGCGGCCAATGAGTTGGTTTATACCGTTGCTTTGAGCTATACCGGCATCAGCCAGCCGGAGAGCGTGGCCGATGACTTGGCGCTCTTGCTGTCCGATTACTATCCCGACATCAGCGCCGATACGATACAGGGGTTGATCGATGCCCAACGCCTGAATAACCGGCTGTTTGAACCGGTGGTAATCGCCCGCGACATACCCTGGGACCTGGTGACGCGCTTGGAGGAGCGGCGGGCGGAACTGCCGGGGGTGGGCATAGAGATAACCCCGCTGCGCTCCTACCCGCAGCAGAGCCTGGCCGGCCATGTGCTGGGTTATATCCATTCCATCACCCAGGAGGAGATTGAGGCCAGCACGCTCAGTTATTCGCTGGACAGCCTAATCGGCAAGAGCGGGCTGGAGAAGTATTATGAGGAGTATCTAAAGGGTAACGATGGCGCTACCCGAGTGGAGGCCGATGCGGTAGGGCGTCCCATCAACGAGCTGGTCACGATGGACCCCACGCCGGGCGATAACCTGCACCTCACACTGGATGTTGAGCTGCAAAGGGCGATGGAGGAGAGCATTCAGCGGGTGATGGATGACCTGGAGCGCAAATACCCTTTGGCCAAGGTGGGGTCGGCGGTGTTGCTGGATGCCCATACCGGCGCCACGCTGGCTATGGCCAGCCTGCCCAATCTTTACCCCGATGATTTTAAGGGCAATCTCAGCGCCGCCAGGGCGGGTTATTATTATCCGCAGGGGGATTATGACCCCCTGGCCCCCGGCGCCGGAACTAACCGTGCCATCCAGAGCACTTATCCCCCCGGCTCCACCTTTAAGCCGGTGACGGGCATCGCCGCCCTGCACAGCGGTCAGGCCCGGGCGTCGGATGTGGTGACCTGTACCGGGGCTTATTGGGTGGCCCCTTATATCAAGTGTACCGGGGTGCACGGCAAGCAGAATTATTTCAGCGGCATGGCCCATTCCTGCAATGTGTATTTTCAAGAAATGGGCCGCCGTGCGACGGAGGAATGGATGGTATGGGCCGGGCGGCAGCTGGGGCTGGGCCAGCGCACCGGCGTGGATTTACCGTATGAGGCCGCCGGAAACCTGCCCCACGCGGAATGGAAGGCGTTGTCCAACGGCGCGCTCATCGATTACCTTTATTCCCAACGGCGGCAGGAAATTGAGGACCGCTATGAAGATTTGATGGATGCGGCCGAGACCGAGGAGGAGTACGACCGGCTGGAGCAGCGAAAGAAAAAGGAGCTCGCGCAGATGGAGGCTCAATACCAGATAGATTACGGCTTTGAGACGGCCTGGCAGTCGTTTGATACTTTCAATATGTCCATCGGCCAGGGCGCCAACTCCTATTCGGCGCTGGCCCTGGCGCGCTATGTAGCGGCGGTGTGCAACGGCGGCTATCTGGTCACGCCTTATCTGGTGGAGGATATCGTGGATGCCGGCGGCAATGCGGTGCCCTTTGACGGCCCCGAGCAACCGCTGCGCACGGAGATATCGGACGAGGCGTTGGAATTAACGTGCCGGGCCATGGTCCAGACTACGCAGAGCGGCGGTACCGCCGCGCATCTCTTTACCCACTTCCCGCCTGAAGTACCGGTAGCGGCCAAGACCGGCACCGCCGAGACGGGACGCACCGGTGACAAGGAAAACAAACAGTATCACGGCGTGTTTGTGGCCTTTGCCCCGGCCGATGATCCGCAGGTGGTTTTCGCGGGGATCATGGAATACGGCAACAGCGGCAGCGGCTCTATGGGTTATGTGGCGCGCGATGTGTTTGAAAGCTATTTCGGAATCGACCCCGCGCCGGTATACGCCGCCCCGGCGGTGACGCCGCCGGAGGAGGCCGCGGAGCAAGACGGCGCCGCGCCGGAGGATACGGATACGCAAGCGGCCTCTGCTGAGGTGCGGCCATAAGTGCCAATTAGAAGGCGAAAATTGCAATAATTTACCTGATGAGATATGACAAGAATGGGGGAATTAACCGAAAAGTTCCTCCGCTCTTGTTTTTTTCTGCAAAGGAAATTTACTGAAAACAACGAAGACAATAACGTAGCCAATGGAAAAAATAGGATATAAGGGGGCGGGGCCATGGCTCTGACACTGTTGATGGGAGGAGGAAATTCTGAGCTGCTAGCTGACCTGAAAAACTCCGGTGATTTCGAGGATATGCAGCAGGAGCTGGAAAGAAGCTTAAACGAAATGGAGACTGGCATGCTGGGTTCTTCAATCAGTCTGGACA